>SPDA01000096.1 GCA_004525155.1 Spirochaetales bacterium | reverse complement strand
TTAAAGGAAACGGGCCTTACCCAGGATGATGTCGCGAAAAAGGTCGGCAAGAACCGGTCCACCATAGCGAACAGTCTGCGCCTGTTAAAGATGCCCGGGGAAATGCTAGAAGCTTTGAACAGCGGGGATATCACTGCCGGGCATGCGCGCGCAATCCTCTCGGTTGTAAACCCGGCGAGACAGCAGGGTTTATTTAATCTGATAATGAGGGAAGGCATGTCCGTCCGGAAAGCGGAAGAGCAGGCAGCGCGGTTGAACCTGGGGCAGACAGGGACCGCCGAAAAAGAGACAGCGGCAAAACCCGCCAAAAAACGGGAGCCGGAATTGGCGGAGTTTGAGCAGAAGTTACTGGAAAGATTCGGAACCAAGGCCGAAATCCACGGCTCCTTAAGCAGCGGCAGGATTGTACTCCATTTTTACTCCATGGAAGATCTGGACCGGCTCATTAACGAATTGATGATAAACGGTTAAGCCAATTAGATAGACGGCCGCTCTTCAGGTCAAAAAAAAACCCCGGCCTTATCATTAACGGACGGGGTAAAAATCTGAATTTTCTTCAGCCCTTGATTGCGATGAGCTGGGTTTTCAGTTCTGACTCCATTTTAACAAGTTCCACTTCCGCCTGCTGACGCTTGACTTTCCCTTCCGCCTGAATTTTTAAGGTCTCTTCCAGTGTAGTAATCAGATCGGCGTTCACTTTTTTCAGGGTTTCGATGTCCACGATTCCCCGCTCGGATTCCTTGGCGATTTCTATGGAACTGTTTTTAAGAAGTTCTGAATTCTTCCTGAGAAGTTCGTTGGTGGTTTCCGTAACCTGCTTCTGCACTTCCAAGGCCTTTTTCTGCCTGAATAGGCTTATGGCGATGACGATCTGGTTTTTCCACAGAGGAATGGTGTTCAGTATGGAACTCTGGATTTTTTCCACCAGGGTCTGATTGTTGTTCTGGATGAGCCTTATTTGAGGACCTGTCTGGATGGAGATCATGCGGCTTAATTTTAGGTCATAGAGCTTTTTTTCAAAGCGGTTTACAAACTGTGAGAAGTCCTGCAGTTTCTGAGCGTCGATGGGATCGTTCGAAGCTTCCGCTTTTGCCTTGAGTTCCGGCAGAATCTTTTCCGCGGCTTCTTTCAGTTTCATCTGGCCTGCTGCAATATAAACATCGAGTTCTTTGAGATATTCGACATTTTTGTTATAAAGATTTTCGAGCAGTGTTATGTCCTTTAAAAGATTCATCCTGGCTGTATCGAGGGCCGTGGTTATTTTTTCAATCTGTACGCTCAATTTTTCATACTGCCCGATGAACTTCTGGATTGCCTTGGCTATACGGCGGAGAATCGGTACACCGCTGGTAAAACTTTCGCCGAGCTTGTCGATGCCTACCCCTTTGATGTTGATTACCAGGTCCTGGAGAGCCTCCCCTACGTAGCCTGTATCCTTGGTCCGTACTTCCTGCAGAATAGTGTCCGCAAAGCCGGAGATTTTTGACTGCGCGCCCACACCGTACTGGGTTATGGCGTTCGGATCGTCGATCTTTATGGTGGCGGCGATGTCCGTGGCACGCTGTTTTTCTTCCGCTGTAAGGGATTCAATGTTAACTATCGGCTTAAATTGCTCCTGAGGAGTAAGTTGAACTACATCACTCATCCTGTACCTCCAATTTTTTTTATTGTCTTTTTAAAAGACATAAGAACCATTTGATTTATTACCACGGAATCGGACACTAATCCGCCGGAAAGGAGGGTCATTTACCTTCCTTCTGAAATTCGTCTTCGCCCAGTCCCTCCATTTCGATGGTGCGCTTGAGTACCGTAATTTCCGTATCGAGATCAAGAACATCGTCTTCCATGAGCTTTGCAAGCTGTTTCTTGAAAGCGCTGTCTATGGTTGTCAGGGTATTTTCCACCTTTTTAAGGACACTCTGTATATCCGAGGATGAGGCGCCGTGGCTGGAAATTTCAACATAACGCTTGAGAATCTTTAGGGTGGAGTCCAGGTAATAATTGAGAAACTGCCTGGCCGCTCTATAATCTTTCGGATCCTTCTTGATGTCATCCAGGATCTTTCCGGTTGTATTGCAGATGCTGTCCGTTTTGTCCTTTATTTCCCGGTGCTGGATTTTAGCCGAGTAGGCTCTCAATTTGGCCAGTTTTTCCTGCCCGTCTTTCAGCGCTTCCTCAATCATGGTCTGGGTAACGCCCTCTACCGCTATATTCATCGTATCCGGTTTCCTTTTTCTGAAGATGAGGGCGCCCGCGATAAGGCCGCCTAATCCCCCGGCAATGGACAGCAAAACGGTGAAATTGAACAGCAGCAGAAACAGGAGAAATACGGCTCCTCCCAGCAATCCGGCGAACAGTGCTCCCGGGCCTCTTTTTTCCTTTTTTTCCTCTTCCGATTTTCCAATGGTACGCATAGTGTTAATTATATCCCTTTGCCCTTTGTAATGTGTAGCTTAGATCTTTCCTTCCGTCAAAAGTTCTGCCGTTGGTTAATAGTGAAAATTGCTCCAACTGCTCCGTCTCCGCCTCTCCAACAGCAATTGAAAAGACGGGTATGTCTATATTGTACCGATTACGCAGTGTCTGTAAATCCCTGTAAGCGTCAATAGTACCGCCGCTGCCGCCGGTGATCAGAATAAGGGAGGGAAGGTACTCCCCGATGGTGGGGGTTTCCGCCATGAGCGCAAGGCCTTCCAGTACCGGCGGCAGCATGTCCGCCTGACCCGACGGGGACAGGGCCCCGATTTTCTGCAGGAGATCCGCCGATTCCAGCGGGTTGTTTCCTATGGTGAACCAGCGGTCCAGGAGCCTTTCATTGTAGGGAAATATCACGGTAATATCATTATCTCCGGCCGGCGTGATAAATGTATGTGCCCGTTCCTGGCCGAAGAGGGAGACCATTGCCTGTTTAAGCATTTCCGCAGGTTTTCCCTTCATGCTTCCCGAAAAATCAAGGCAGAAAACAGTGAAGGAGGGCTTTTTGAATTCAGTCTGGTACAGGGTAAGCGCCTCCTTAAGTATATCCGCCGGCGGTCTCTGCGTGGAAGAGCTTAGATCCGACCGTATTCCCCAGGCCGGGTTGAAAACAGTATCGTCCATGTTTCCGGGTATTTCTCCGGCCGGAGATCTTCTGCCCAGCTCCCTGATTTTCTGCTGTACCTTCGGAGAAAGCAGGTACTGCTGAAGGGACAAAAAGGCTGCTTCCGTTCCGGAACCGGGACTGCCGATAAAACCCAGGGGAAAATCGGCAAACAGGAGGCTGTCTTCCGGATAGACCAGGTGCAGGGGTTCCCTGCCCTGGGTAAGGAGCCCGTTATTAAGCTCAATAAGCGCTCCTTCCGTACTGACCAGGGCGCCGTAATCGGCTCGCAGAAAGAGTTCCGTAAGCCACCCGGAACTGCCGCTTCCTGCGGATCGTGACACTCCCTGGAAGAATTCCCGCATGGTGTTTCGAAGGATACCGCTGTGCAGGCTCTCCCGGGAAAGGTCATCCGCAAGGGCAGTGAGCAATCCGGCGTAGGCACAGGCGCCCGCTGTGGTCTGGACCGGGGAAGGCATGATAAATTGTAACTGTTGTTCTTTTATTGCCTTGAGAAGGTCCGCGGCATAAACTTTCCTGCCGGTGAATCCCAGGGTATCCGCGATGCTTTTCTTTATACCGAAGATCACAGGCGAAGTCATAATGGACGCGGCATGTGTTACCGCCCCGGTTTTGTCTGCCAGGGAGAACCAAAGGCTGTCCGCAGGCCAGAAGGCAGCATATTCCGTGGAACCCTTCCCAAGCTCCCGGACAAGGTCCGCGGGGCCCATGTAGGTAATGGAAACGTTAACCTTGTACCGTTTTTCGAATTCTTTGAGTACCGGTTCCAGGACCAGGTTTTCGTAATCTGATGCCAGAGCCAGTACGGATCCCCTGACAGTTTTTCTGCCGGCGCTGTCCATTCCGGCATCGTCCTTTCCCTTACAGCCTGACAGAAATGCGGAAACTGCTAAAAGTGCGCATAAAAAAAATAACCAAAACCGGTTCACCGATGTTCCTCCAGCGCGTATAGTACTTAAAACCTGGAAACTGTGCTACTCTTTCGATAGAAATAACCCTCAAGGTGGAAAAGGCAGGTCCGGGATAATTGACAAAGACCTGTGCCTGACGGTATAGTAACATTCCCGATTTGCAGACTGGAGAGGTGTCCGAGCGGTTGAAGGAGGCGGTCTTGAAAACCGTTGAACCGAGAGGTTCCGTGGGTTCGAATCCCACCTTCTCCGGGAAAGGACTATTAAAAAAGTCGTATAAATGGAGAGGTGCGAGAGTGGTCGAATCGGGCTCCCTGCTAAGGAGTTGTACTGGTAACGGTACCGAGGGTTCGAATCCCTCCTTCTCCGTTTTTAGTGCCCGTAGCTCAGCTGGATAGAGCATTAGATTGCGGATCTAAAGGTCGGAGGTTCAAGTCCTCTTGGGCACGTTATTGGAGAGATGCGAGAGCGGTTGAATCGGGCGGTCTCGAAAACCGTTGTCCGGCTTGCCGGACCGAGGGTTCGAATCCATCTCTCTCCGGTGAATAAAGAGAATTGTTACTGGTTTTGGAGAGATGACCGAGAGGCCGAAGGTGCACGCTTGGAAAGCGTGTGTATTCTAACCGAGTACCGAGGGTTCGAATCCCTCTCTCTCCGCTTTTCCCCTTTAGCGTTGATAATCGGGCCCTGTGCTATTGTCAATTACCCAACCCCGTCAGGATCGGAAGGTAGCAGCGGTAAGTAATCTGATGATGAGACGCAATCGGCTTGAAAGGAGCTAAAGGGGTTTTTTAATGAACTGCGAGGCTGTCCTATGTCCTATGAAGTAACAGCGACAAAAAAGCGCCCCCAGTCTTTTAACGATCTTTCCGGCCAGGAATTCGTAGTCGCCACCCTGAAGAACTCGATATCCACCGGGAGAATCGCGCATGCCTACCTTTTCTCCGGACCCAGGGGGGTGGGGAAGACCTCCGCCGCCAGGATACTTGCGAAATCCTTAAACTGCGTTGAGGGGCCAAAGGAAACTCCCTGCGGTACCTGTGCAAATTGTCTTGAAATTACGAAAGGAATCTCCCTCGATGTTATAGAGATTGACGGCGCCTCCAACACCTCGGTGAACGATGTGCGTCAGATTAAGGACGAGGTGCTCTTTGCCCCGGCAAACGCGAAGTACAAGGTCTATATTATTGACGAAGTTCACATGCTGTCCAACAGCGCCTTCAACGCCCTGCTTAAAACCATCGAAGAACCGCCGCCCTATATCGTTTTTATCTTCGCGACTACCGAGATCCACAAAGTGCCGGCAACCATCCGATCACGGTGCCAGCAGTTTTCCTTCCGGCTTATTCCGCTGGATGAAATTCAGAGGAGGCTTACAGCAGCCTGTGCGGAGATGAATATAGCGGCGGAGGAAGACGCCCTGCTGTGGATTGCCAAGGAATCCACCGGTTCCCTTCGGGATGCCTACACCCTCTTCGACCAGGTGGTGTCGTTTTCCGAAAATTCCGTGACTCTCGAGAAGATTCGTAATACCCTCGGGCTGGTCGGTCTCGATCAGCTTAACCTGCTTGCGGAAATTTTCGCTGCCGGAGACAGAAAACAGGCGTTTCAGTCCGTGGAGGACATCGTGTCCAGCGGAATTTCCATCGAACAGTTTGTACTGGACCTTTCGGAATATTTCAGAAACCTGCTCCTTATTAAAAACGGCATTCATAATCCGTCCATTATCGGTTACGCAGTGGAACGTTTTTCGAAACAGGTACTGCTGGAGCTCGATGCGGAGGCCCTGGAACATGCTGTTTCTCTGCTTTTCTCCGTATACCGGGGAATAAAATTTTCCCTTAACCCCAGGTACGAACTCGACCTTCTGGCGGCGCGGCTGTGCGGTCTTTCATCCTACATCACACCGCAGAAAATACTTAAAAGGATTGAAGGCATGAAGAGCCTGCTGGTCGAAGGACGGGCCCCGGAGGCGGAAAGGCAGGAGGCGGCCGGTCCCGGGCAGGGAGAGCAGTTCAGCCCCGCCATGAGGGAAGAACTCTTCGATGTCCTTAAAAAAAGAGAAAAAAAGATAACCCTGTCGTCGTCACTGGAAAAGGCGGTAAGCTGGCAGCGGAAGGACAAGGAACTTGTTGTCACTTTTGACAGCATGTTTTCCGCGAACCTGGTAAGGGATGAACTGCCTCTATTAAGAAAAGTTATAGGCTAAATTCTCAAGACCCCGGTGGAGATAGTTATAAAAATTGAAACTGCCGCGCAGGCAGAGGAAAAGACCGGGGCGGAAAACGAATTGGACAGAAAAGTCGAAATCGTTAAAAAAGTATTCCGCGGCGAAATCGTGAAAGGAGAATAGAAAGTGAATCCTTTTGATCTGGTAAAGAATTTTCAGAATATTCAGGCCAAGGTTGGCGAAATACAGTCCAAAGTACAGCATATAACCGTCCGCGGTTCAGCTGGAGGGGACATGGTCTCCGTTGAAATGAACGGCCAGTTTCAGGTAACGAAAATCAGCATTTCTCCTGAGGTTGTCGATCCAGCGGATATCAGGATGCTAGAGGACCTCATTCTGGCGGCATTATCCGACGGCATGGCAAAGATCAGGGAAAAACTCAAGGAAGAAATGTCCTCCATCACCGGAGGGCTGGACCTTCCCCCGGG
>SPDA01000317.1 GCA_004525155.1 Spirochaetales bacterium | reverse complement strand
GCGGGTGCTTTTTCCTCAAAGCCTGAAAAATCCAGACAGATGGGAGAAACTCTGCTGCTTAACCCTTCCAGGGTGTACGGTTCCTACGAGGAAATGGCGGAGAAGGAATCGAAGCTCCCTCCGGGTGAAAGGATCGACTTCGTGTCCATCGTCACCCCAAACAATACCCATTTTGCTGTCGCCAGGGTTTTCATGGAAGCGGGCTTTAACATAGTCTGTGACAAGCCCATGACCACTAGCCTGGAAGATGCAGAGGCCATGTGCAGGCTCGTGAAGAGTAGAAATGTGGTCTTTGCCCTTACGCATAATTACACCGGGTATCCCATGGTGAAACAGGCGAAAGCAATGGTTGCAAAGGGCGAACTCGGAAAGGTTAGAAAAATCGTTGTCGAGTATCCCCAGGGCTGGCTTCATGCCGATATTGATGCTCAGGGCGCGAAACAGGCGGTCTGGAGAACGGACCCGGCCCAGGCAGGCGCTTCATCCTGTATCGGGGACATTGGAAGCCATGCGGAAAACCTGGCCAGGTATATAACCGGACTCGAAATGGAGGAGATTTGCGCCGATCTTACAACTTTTATACCGGGAAGACGGCTGGAGGATGACGGTAATATTCTGGTGCACTACAAAGGCGGAGCGCGGGGAATTCTCTATGCCTCACAGATTTCCATCGGCGAAGAGAACAGCCTGAAAATACGAATCTACGGCGAAAAAGCATCTCTGGAATGGCATCAGGAGAACCCCAATTACCTGCACTTGAAGAGTGACGGTCCTGAATTAGTGTACAAACGCGGGAATGGTTATCTCGTTCCTGCCGCCGCAGCCAATAACAGGATTCCCGCCGGGCATCCGGAGGGTTTTATCGAAGCTTTTGCCAACATCTACCGGAACGCTGCGGACACTCTCGCGGCAAAACTGGAAGGAAAGCGGCCGGATCCTGTTGTGCTGGATTTCCCCACGGTTCAGGATGGGGCAATCGGCGTGCATTTCATTCTCAAGGCTGTGGAGAGCGGCAAAAAGAAAAGCTGGGTCAGCGCGTCCTATACACCGCCAGTGTAGAAGAATGTTTTTGTGAATAATGCAGTACTGTTTCTATAATACGGAGGATTGATACATGATAAAAGAAAGAAAATTGTCCATGCCCTTCTGGTGTGTGGGCAATCCTGTGGCGGATCCGTTCGGATCCGGCGTCCTGGCGAAAGTTACAGCGCTGGAAACGGCGGAAATAATTGCCAATGCCGGGAAAAAAGGTCTAATCCATTACACAGCCGCCCATGACTGCGATCTGGTAAAATGGAACCCGGAAAATCCCGAGGACGATCTCGATACTGCCGGTGATACCTGCAGGCAGCTCAAGGAAATTAAAGCAATACTCAAGAGCGGGGGTATTCAGTTTAAAATGGGCAGCGCTGCCCTTCATCCGGATCCGGTTTTTCGAAACGGCGGTCTCTCCAATCCGGATTCGAGAGTGCGGGCCCTGGCGGCGCAGAAGGTAATGCGGGCCCTGAGAATAATCAATTTTCTGGGCGGCGAGTATTTTACCTACTGGGTTGCCCGGGACGGTTTTGAAACGCAGTTTTCGGTACCCTGGGACAAAACCTACTCCTATATTCGCAGCGCTCTGAACCTGGTTCCTAAATACTGCAGCGAAAAAAAACTGAGCATCAAGCACGGAACCATCGAATACAAGCCCAACGAACCCCGGGGCGAGATGTATCTTCCCACAGTGGGTCATGCCATTGCCATGATCATGTCCCTCGATAAGCCGGATTTCTGGGGAGTGAATCCCGAAGTGCTGCAGCATGATTCCATGACTAACCTGTCACCGGTTGCTGCAGTTGCTTTCGCGCTGTCCATGAACAAGCTGTTGTTCCTCCATGTGGGCAGCCAGAAGGCGGGCCAGTTTGACAACGACAATCCCCCCCTGCTCGGCATGGATGGATTGAAGGAATTGGTGAGCATCTTTTACATCCTCAACAAGTACGACTGGAAAGGTTATATAGAATTTGACAATCACATGTTCAGAACGGACGCCGCACCCGGCGAAAAAAACAGGATAAAACTGCGGGAAAAGTACATCGAACTCTGTGTAGATGCCTACAGGTTGGCGGAGGCAAAAGCCTTCAAGCTCGCCTCTGATAAAACCATTGCTTCCAAACTGGTAAAAATCTGGAAAGAAGACAAGAATCTCGATGCCATCCTTGCCAAGGGTGATACAGCCAAAATACAATCGCTTGCCATAAATTACAAGGCTGTGGTGGAAGAGGCTTCCGCCATCGGCGAGCTCGATTTGCTCGTGAATAAAAAGATTTTAAGCACCTGAGCTGGAATTTTACGCATTTCTTTTCCGGGCCGCTTTATTGAAGGGTAAAGCGGCCTTTTTTATTGTAATTATACCGATACGGCATTTCGATTTCGGATTCATGCCGCTAGTGCGCCTTATGACGTTGTTTTTCCCGGGGATATGCTATATTATCAGCTTCATGTTTATTGATGTAAGCCTGCCCCTCGAAGCGGGTATGGTGTTCAGGCATGGAAGTCCGGCCGTTTTTTTAAAGGAAATTGACTGTTATCATAGAGATGAGGGCAATTACAGGACTCATGTATTGTCCATGCCTCTTCATTCCGGTACCCATGTAGACCTGGTAGATGTATCAAAGCCCTTCCCGGCGGAACGCTGCTGCGGAACCGGGCTGATTGTGGATGTAAGCGGAATCGGGGACAGGGACATCGAACCGGAGGACATAAGCCGGAAGGACCTGATAGACAAGGTCCGTTTTGTCTTTTTCCGCACCGGCTGGGATGTTCATATCCGGACATCAAAATATTTTGACCATCCCCAGCTTTCTCCGGCGCTTGTGGAATGGCTCGCGGAGAAGGACCTTAATATGGTCGGCATCGATGCCATGGGTCTCGGCAGGGGCGCCAATCATGGAGTTTACGACAGATTACTCACGGCAAAGGATATTTTTGTTATCGAAAATCTTTGCGGCCTTTCACGGATAACGGTTGATACCTTCGAGGTGTTCTGTTTTCCGCTTTCCCTTTCACACGTGGAAGCCCTGCCTGCCAGAGTAATGATTAGAGTCTGAATAATGATAGTTTACGAGGTAATTCAATGAAACGCAAAATATTCCTGCCCTTGGGTGTACTCCTGCTGGTCCTGACCGGCATGAATCTTTCCGCCCAGGAAGACAAATCCCCGACCTGGTCAAGGCGCTACGGCGGCGGCAAGGATGACGGCGCCTATTCGATAATCAATACCAAAGACGGGGGGTTCGCGCTTGCCGGGTATACGGAAAGTTTCGGGGAAGGAAACAAGGACGGCTGGGTTCTGAAACTGTCCGCGGCGGGAGACCTGCTGTGGCAGTATACTTTCGGTATCCCGAAGTCGACAACCAATGCTGAGGTCTGCAAACACATCATCGAGACATCCGACGGCGGCTTTATGGTTGCTGGCTTCGTGGAAGATCTGACGACGAGAAACAGGGACGCCTGGCTTATCCGGCTTGACAGGGACGGTAAATTTCTCTGGGAAAAAAGGTACGGAGGCGAAGGCGAGGACGCCGCCGCATCGGTTATAGAAACCCGGGAGGGCGATTTTATTTTTGCGGGATATACAAAATCCTTCGGAACCGGAGATTCGGACTACTGGATGCTGCGCGTTGATCTGCGCGGCAACATCGTTGGGGGCAGGCGCTACGGCAGCAAGGCGGATGACCAGGCTGTCGGCATTGTACAGGGAAATAACGGACAGTTTATCGTGGCGGGTTTTACCGAATCGGGAGGCCGGGGCGGAAAAGACGTATGGCTGCTGGCTCTTGATGCGGACAGAAAAATTCTCTGGGAAAAAACCTATGACAGGGATTTCAACAATCTGCCCAAGGACATTATCCTCAATAAGGCCGGGTCCTATACCGTCACGGGCGTCAGCGGGCTGGTGACAAAATCCGGCAAACTGGCCACCTTCGGCTGGATTATGAAAATCGATCCCTCCGGAGCGGTTCTCTC
>SPDA01000033.1 GCA_004525155.1 Spirochaetales bacterium | reverse complement strand
TCACTGAGGATGCAAAGGAAAGGCTCCTCGCCCTGAAGGAAACGGGAGACGGCTTTCTTATAGCCGAGAAGGACCTGACCATCCGGGGGCCGGGCGAGCTGACAGGCGTAAAGCAGTCAGGCTACGCGCGTCTTACCATCGCTGACCTTGCCAGGGATTTCTCCGTCATGCTCAAGGCGAGGCAGGATGTTACGGCGCTTCTCGAAAAAGATCCGGGCCTTATAAGGCCCGAAAACACCGCTGTCCGGGAAATCCTCGCGAAAAAGGTTGATAATTTCGAGCGGTATCTCGACAGCGGTTAGGACCCGGCATATCCCCCTTTTTCACTATTTCAGGAACCCGATTGAGAACCAGGGCACATAGGTTATCAGCAGTACCGTAAGGAGAAGAACAAGGAAAAACGGCATGATATTCCTGGCAATTTTCCCCAGGGGCCTGTTGAAACGGTAGGAGGCAAGAAACAGGTTCAGGCCCACCGGCGGGGTGAGATAACCAAGCTGAAGGTTTGCGAGAAAGATGATGCCCAGGTGCACCGGATGAATACCGAACAGGTTCCCCAGGGGAATGATGAGCGGCACCACGACCATGATGGCGGAAAAAATATCCATAAGGGCGCCGGTTATGAGAAGGGCCACGTTCAGTAAAATCAGGAACACATACTTCGAATGAATGTTTGCCTGCACCCAGGCAGTGAGCCGCATGGGAATTTCCGCATCGATGATGAAGTACGAAAGCCCCTTGGCCAGGGCAAGGATTACGAGCACACCGCCTATGATGGGGACGCATTTCAGCAGCACCCCGGGCAGGTCTTTAAGCTTGATGTCCTTGTTTATGAAAACTTCCACGACAAAAGCATACACGACCGCAATGGCACCTGTTTCCACCAGGGTCGTGAGCCCGCCGAAATAACTGGCCAGAATAATGACGGGAAGAAGAATTTCCCACACCGCTTCCTTCGCCGAGCCGAGGGCCTCTTTAACCGTAAACTTTTCCGTGGAAACCTTGTTTTTCAGGGCCGTGATAATTGCAAAGGCAATGAGCGCCAGCATCATGAGCAGTCCGGGGATGATGCCGCCGATGAACATGTCCTTTATGCTTATCTGAGCGGCTACGCCGTAAATGATGATGGGCAGGCTCGGCGGAAACATGAGCCCGAGACTGCCGGAGGACGTGAGAAGCCCGATGCTGAAGTCCTCCTTGTACCTGCCGCTTTCCACCAGTACCACGAGCAGAAGGGCGCCCAGCGCCAGGATCGTGACCCCGGAGGCGCCGGTAAACGTGGTAAAAAATGTGCATACCAGTACCGCCATAATGGCCAGTCCGCCCGGGAGCCATCCGAAAAATGCCTTGAACAGCCTTACAAAGCGCTTTCCCGCCTTGCTTTCGGAAAGAATGAACCCTGCGATGGTAAACAGAGGAATAGCCGGCAGGGTGTTGCTGATGAGCATGGTATAGCTTTCATTCGAAATAATTTCCAGCGGTTCCATGGCCCTGCTGAAGAGCATGTAGGCAAACCCGCCCAGGATAATAAAAATGGGCGTGCCTGTAATAGCCGCGGCAATGAGGAGAATGATGAAAGGAATGCTTAGGGCCCCGGTGAGGCTGTAGGAAAAATCGTAAAGGGTATCGAAAAACCCGGGAACCTCGGGCAGAACTGCATACAGAATATTGACGATGGAGGACAAACCGAAAAGGGTGCCGAGAATGAAGCCGGCCGAGGCTATGGCCTTGAGAGCCTTCTTTTCCGGCGCGCCCAGGATGAAACGGACGGCTATGACCCCGAAGCCTATCGGCATAACCGCACCGACAAGCTGTATCGGGAAAATACCGACCCGCCTGCCTGGATCGAACCCTATGATGACAAAGGACAGCGCGCTCCACATGAAGGCGGTGGAAAAGGTTGCGGCTATAAAGGCATTGAAAGTCTTAATCCAGCTTTCGAAGGGATCTTTCAGCAGATCGAGACCAGCGGTAAGGGCAAGATGCCGTTTTTCGCGAGAGGTTATCATGCCTCCGACAAAGGTTATCCAGAGTACCGCGTGAAAAACGTAATCGCTGGAACCGGGTATACCTGTTTTGAATACCTTCCGGATTATCACTTCAAGAAAAGGGATGACCGAAAGAACTATGAGGACACCCACAGATATGAAATTCTCCACCTTCCTGAAGGAGAACTTTTCTTTCGCGTCTGTCATGTTATCTTCTGTATTCGGCAAGGACCTGATTGATCCTGTCGTAGATATCGCGGGAAAAGGTGCTTCCCACAATCATCTCGAAACCCCTGCTGAATTCCTTCTCCCATTGTTCTTTTACACCGACCGGAACCGGATTGACGACCAGGCCGTTGGCAAGCATGATTTTCATGGCATCGGATTCCAGTTTCGTTACCTGTTTGCTCATTTCCAGCGCAGCGCCTCTCGCCGAAGCCATGAGTTCGCCGCGGATATTTTCCGGCACACGCTTCCAGGCCCGGTCCGACAGGACTATGGCGCCCATAACCGGTGAAAAGGGAATGCCGTTCATGTTATTTGCTATACCGAACCACTGGTAAGCGGCCGCGGCAAGGGGTATCGCGTAACAGGCTTCCACCATGCCGCTGGACAGTGCGGGCATGACCTCGTTATTGGAAAGAGGCACGGTATTGAAGCCGAGATTTTTGAAAGCCTGAGCCATGGCCGCGTCGCTGTCGGAAGCGGCCATCTTCTGCCTTTTGAGATCATCCGGTGTAATGATGGGCCGTTTCCCGAAGAAGTGAAGCCAGCCGACATTGGTCCAGGCCACAACCTTGAATCCGGACTTTTCTATGTCAGCCTCCAGCCCGGGCCCCACCTTTTCCAGCACCCGATCGAATTCCTTGTCGCTCTGGATAAGAAAAGGAATGCTCAAGGCAAGGGTGTCCTGGTAAATCTGGTTCAATCCGAGGCTTGTGAAGACGCCTGCCTGCAGGTTGTTTGTCCGCATCTTGCGGAGCATATCGGATTCGTTGCCTGCTATGCCGCCGGGATAGATGGTTACGGTAACCTGGCCGCCGGAAATATCCTTCCATTCCGCGGCTATTTTTTTAAGAGCGTCATCCCAGGGGCTTCCCTTGGGCGCGGGACTCCCTATTTTTATTTCCAGCGGTTTCGCGGAAAGAGACAGGGCACTGAGTGCCAGCAAAATCATTATTATGGTTATTCTGCCTGTCTTCTTCACTATTATTCCCCCTCCATATCATCATTGTTGAAATCTTCTTCAGTTTCCAATAGAAAAAACTGATTTATGTTGTCTAGATACCAGCGCGCACGATTCTGAGCCAGGATAACCGCAAGCTTGTTATCCGGATCCAGGGCGGGATCGACCGCAAGGGCCTTGTTGCACAGTTTGATGAATTCATCCGCATACTGATTGGGAATGCAGACGCCTGCTGCCAGGGACAGATAGGGCGACGGATTTTTTCCCTCCGCCAATACAAGAGCTCTGCCGAAATGATGCCTGGCCTTTTCCTCGGGCGTCGCGCTGCCGTCCTTACCGAAAATACCGGCGTAATACGCATCGAAAAACCGGCGCACGGAATCATTTTCCGGCCGGATTTTTGTCCGGTATTTGAGATCATCCGGCAGGGAAGCCTGAACGGAAAATAGCAGGTCGTGCAGACCGCCTTTGCCGTAGGACTCGTCCAGCTCCAGCACTTTGCCTATCAGGGCCAGGACCTTGGGCATTTGCATTGTAAGGCTGATATCGAAGGGATTTATCGAGAATGCCGCAAGCCAGCCGGCGCTTGCCCAGTACAGGGAATCGGCATCCGGTTTTTTCATGCCGCTCAAGGCGGTTTCGAAGTCGTCGCTGTCCAGGGCCTGCCGGAAACCTTTGTGCTTGAGCTCGATGGCCTTGAGCACATAGTCCCTGCCGCGGATGTAGAGCTTCTTGGCCCGCAGCACCATTTCGGCCTGCTTCTCGTAGTCCTCCTGGGGCATCATGTCCGCCGGAGTCTGCACAAAGGCGTTTGCGTACATGATGAAACCCATACCCGTGGTCATCAAGAGGCCGACATGGTCGGGGTTCTGGGACAGGAGAGTTTCATAGAGCTTCAGGGCAAAGGGAAGTGCATCCCCCACGAGCTCGATGTCGTCATCGCCGGTAAGGGCGGAAGCAGTGGAAGTCCCCCCGGCGGAAGAACCGCCGGTACCGGAAAGCGCGTCGGATATCATATTTATTGCCGCTTTCTGGATGGAACAGGACATAACAAGAACACAGAGCCCGGTAAAAAATATCAGTTTTACAGCAGGTTTCATGGGTCCATAATGCCACCATTCCGCAAAGAAATCAAGGAATGTAGTGATTTTTGAAAGGCTGCGGCAAATGCGCGCGTTTCCCTGTCGCCGAAGCCGGCCTTGCTCCTGGGAACCAGTCCCGCGGTACGAAGTTCATACATGTAATTCCGCTCCGAAAGCCGCTCTTTGATGTTTTCCATGGAAAATACGGTGCCCCTGTCGTTGATGACCGTCACTTCCTGCTCGAGGAGCTTCCGGGCCAGGGGTATATCCCTCGTTATAACCAGGTCTTCATGTCCGGCGTTTGCACAGATATAGATGTCTGCCGCGCCCTTTTCCGTGGAAACCGGAATCAGCCTGATATCGGGGGACTCCGGCAGATCCAGGGGGCGGTTTGCAACGAATACCGTTTCCAGTTTTTGTTTTTGGGCGGTCCTGACAATAATGTCCCTTATCCGCCTGGGGCAGGAATCGCCGTCCACCAGTATCTTCATACGCCCCCGAACACGGAAGGGTTCACCGAAGCCCTGTAGAGAACCATGTTTCCAGAAACGGTATAGGGCGGCGATGATGCGTAAATTATCGCCGATTCCCCCCGTTTCACGGCGAGGAATGTTGTTCCGTTGCCGAGCCTTCCCTCCCCTTCCAGGCAGATCAGGATTTCCGCGGAACGTTCGGCCGGCGCCGTCCACTGCCCCCCGGCAGATAGGGCTATTATGGTCATCATGATTTCATCCGCCTCGCAGGCGTATTCAGTCACCCCTGCAGCCGGCTTCCCCGGAGCAAGCGCGATTGCCCTGCCGGGCGAAAAGTCGAGGACCTTCAGCAGTTCCTGAACATCCTCGTGCTTGGGGGTAAGACCGCCCCGAAGCACATTGTCCGAATTCGCCATAAGCTCCATGCCCGAGCCTTCCACGTAGGCGTGGAGCTCTCCGGCTGGAACATAGAGGGCCTCGCCGGGCTTAAGTTCCACGACGTTGAGGAAGAGAGGAGCAAGTACGCCGACGTCATCATCATAATGGGCCGCGAGAAGCCGCAGAACGCGGGCCTCCGCCGGGGGCAGCAGATGGGCCTTATCGAGAACCGCCCGGGATAGAATTCCCTGAGCTTTCTTTTTCATGGTCATAAGGGCGGTAAAAAAATCCTTGAGGGAACCGGATGCGGGAAGGCGGTCCGGGTAATCGAGATGCAGAGTCCCGGCAATTTCCGACATCCGCTCCGGCGTCCTGAATCCCTTCAGGGCGGTGAGCGGGGTAAGGGCGCAGATTATCTCCGGCTTGTGGTTTCTGTCCCTGTAATTCCTGTTCTCCGCAGTACGAGGTATGCCGCGCCTCTCCTCATCATCGAAACCGTTTTCGGCCTGTTTTTTATCCGGGTGAGCCTGGATCGACAGCGGTTTGCCGGCGGAGAGCACCTTGAACAGAAAAGGAAAAGCCCCGAAGAACAGGCCTGCAGCGCGCTTTCCCAGGATCTCCTCGGGCCGCTTTCTGACCTCCTCGTAAAGAGAAACCGGCCCTTCCTCCGTGAGCACCCTTGAAGGGTGTAAAGGATGCGCACCCATCCAGAGTTCCGCCTCGGGTTTGCCTTTCTCCGCCGGAACGCCGAGAAGTCCGGAGATGAAGCCTTCCCTGTTTCCCCAGGCATAATGCTGAATTGTATTTTCCAGCCTGAATATCGACATCTATCCTGCCTTACGGGAGCGTTGCCAGAACTTTTGCTATCTGTTCAATGTTTTTCCTGCCGAGGGAGGGGTACAGGGGAAACAGGAGACAGCGGAGAAAAAATCCCCCGGCATTGGGCAGCTCCGCCTGTTCCTCTCCCGCGAAAGCGTACACGGTATCCTCGAAAGCCTGCCTGGTTTCTATTTTCTTTTTCTGCGCGTACTGCTGGACGTCCTTGAGCCCGGAGGAAAGCAGAACGGGGAACGTGAAATTGACGTTTAAGGACTCGTCTTTCTGGATGAGGTTTTTATGCCGGGACTGCATTACCGCGTTTAAGAAAACCTTGGCTATCTCCCCGCGGGCCTCGATAAAATGCTGCAGCGCCTCGAACTGCGTCTTCCCGAGGGAGGCGTTCATGTCTCCCATTGTCAGGTCCGCAGGCCGAGTCTGCACTTTCTCCTTCAGGACAGCCTGCTCTTTCCGGCCCGCGGCAAGAACCACTCCGCCGCCCCCAGCGGTTATCAGGCTTTCCGGTTCGCAGGAAACAACGGTGTAACTGCCGAAGGAACCGGCGGCTTTATCACCGGCCATGGCGCCGAGAGCCTGGGACACGTCCTCGACAAGCGGTATTTGGGTCAGGGAACGGATGCTCTCGAGGGGCTGGACAAAACCGAGATGATGATGAAGCAGCATCGCCGAGGGACCCTGATCGAGCAGTTTCTCGAGGGCCGGGATCGACACAACCGGGTTTTCCTTCTCCACATCGATTATCAGGGGACTAAGCCCCGCCTGCTTCAGCAGGCGCACGTAGATGGAAGGGGAAAGCGCGGACACGAGGACCTTCGACATTGGCGGAAGGGCGAGGCATTCCAATGCAAGCTCCAGCGCCGAACTGTAGGACCGCAGTGCCGCTCCGGGGGAAAACTGGAGAAATTTCGCGATGGAACCGGTAAACTCATGGGCCATGGCAGCGGCGCCCAGGGAATCGGAGACCATAATGGTCAGGACAGTCTGCATATCCTTTCTGCGTATTGTGGATTTAAAAACTGGTATAGACATTATTTTCCTAAAAGGTTTGATTTATTTTGCAAGATTACCCAGCTGTCTGATTTCTCTGGGATCGAAGAGCCGGTGAATATCAAGTATAATGAGGTACCCGCCTTCTTCGTGGGCCACTCCTTTAATGTATTCCGCCCCTATACCGGATATCATCTGCGGCGGCGGCTGGACCTTGTTCCTTTCGATGGTGACTACGCGCGAAATCTTGTCGATTATCACGCCGATGAGCATATCGTTGATGTTGAGAATTACAAGGCCGCCTAACAGCTGATCCTCTTCGCTCAGCTCCGCCTTGCGCAGGTGAAAACGCCGGTGCAGATTTATCACGGGTATAATCTTTCCGCGCAGATTGAAAATGCCTTCCACGGAGGGCGGGACGTTGGGAACGGAACGTATGTTGTCTTCACGGACAATGCCGTCCACTTCCATGATATCGACCCCGTAATGCTCCTGCCCGAGCTGAAAGGTGACAAGCTGCAGGGTTGCGTCTTTTTCGGCCATGAAATCCTCTTCGTTTTCTACAATAACGGAGATAGGGGGGTTTTGCAAGCGGATGCCATGTGTGCTATACAATAATTACAATAATTGGAGCCTGCATGAACAGTACAGATAAAAGAAAAATCCTTATCTCCTGCGCGTATTTCCTCGCCTTCCTTCTCCTGGGCGCCACGGAGGCAGCCATCGGCCCGTCACTCCCCTCGCTGGCTGAACGTGCCGGCACTTCCCTTAAGGGGATAAGCCTGCTCTTCATAACGCAGAAAGCCGGGTACCTTCTCGGTTCCCTTTTCGGAGGCAGGCTTTACGACAGGCTGAAGGCGCACATTCTCCTGGGGACCGTCATTCTCGGCATGGGACTCGGTCTGTTTTTAGTGCCCCTTGCCCCGGGACTGGTCCCGCTCCTCTGCATCATCTTTCTCGTGGGATTGTCGCAGAGCACCCTCGATGTGGGAGGAAACGTTCTCCTTGTATGGATAAACCCGCCCAAAGTCAACTCCATGATGAATACGCTGCATCTGTTTTTCGGGCTGGGAGCTTTTATTTCTCCGCTTATCCTGGCGGCTTCCCTCCGGTTTTCAGGGGGAATCACAAGGGGTTTCTGGATTCTCGCCGCTGCCGTCGTGCCGGCAGCGCTGTTCGTATTCCGGCTTCCAAGCCCCGTCCGCCCGGAGGAGGAGAAATCGGAGAGGAAACCAGCCGCAGAGCCCAGGCTTGTAATCCTCATTTCTCTTTTCTTTTTTCTGCTCGTGGCAGCGGAGGCCGCTTACGGCAGCTGGATATACACCTACGCGCTTACGAAAAATTACGCCGATTCCGTGTCCGCCGGATACATGACCTCCGCCTACTGGGGAGCTCTCACCCTGGGAAGGTTCACGGCTATTTTCCTCTCACTGCGCATCCAGCCGAAACTGCTTATCGGCTTGAGCCTTGCGTTCGCCCTTATCGGTCTTTTTCTTCTTGTTTCCCTGCCCGGATCCGTGAGCCTGGTCTGGGCGGTGACCCTGATTACCGGTTTTTCTTTGGGGCCCCTGTTCGCCTCCGGCATAACCTTCGCGAGCGGACACATGCGGATGACGGGGAGTACGACCGGTATTTTCCTCGTAGGCGCTTCCGTCGGCGGCATGATACTTCCCTGGGGAATCGGTCAATTTTTTGAATCGAGAGGGCCGGGAGTGATGCCTCTGTCCATCTTTATCACTACGGCCGTGACACTTGCACTGTTCGGGATCATCCTTGCCGCAGTGCGGAACAGGAGACTGACCTAGGCCCTTTCCGGCCTATCCGAACTGCAGCTTGTACAGCTTGGCATACATGCCGTCCTTCGCGAGAAGTTCTTCGTGCCTGCCTTCCTCCGCGAGCTTCCCCCTGTGGAGTACCAGGATGCGGTCCGCGTGCTTGATGGTGGAAAGTCTGTGGGCTATGACGAGTGACGTCCTGCCCCGCATGAGTTCCTGAATAGCCGTCTGGATAAGCCGCTCTGTTTCCGTGTCTATGCTCGAGGTCGCCTCGTCGAGTATGATTATCTTCGGATTGTGGGCAAGGACCCGGGCAAAGGAGAGGAGCTGTCTCTGGCCGGTGGAGAGGTTGGAACCCCGCTCCCTAAGCTGTGTGCCGAACTTGTCAGGCAGGGCATCGATAAACGATACAGCCTGAACGTGCTCCGCGGCCCGGCGCACCTCATTATCCGGAATGTCCCTGCCCAGCCTGATATTTTCCTCCACCGTGTCGTTGAACATGAAGACATCCTGCGGAACAGGCTGCACCGCCTCCCGGAGTACGGATAAAGGCAGGTCCCTAACGTCAATGCCGTCCAAGTGAATGGAACCGGACTGAATGTCCCACATGCGGGCGAGGAGACTCGAGATGGTGGTCTTGCCCGCTCCCGTGTAGCCCACGATGGCCACGGTCTCCCCGGGATTGACGGTAAAGGACAGGTTGCGGATTACCGGTTCCCCCTCCTTGTAGCTGAAAGACACGTTACGGAACTCAACACTGCCCGCAAGAGGGACGGGAAGCTCACGCCTGCCTTCGTCCGGAATTCTGTCCTCCTCATCGATGAGGGCGAAGACCCTTTCGCTGCCGGCCATGGCGCTCTGCAGGATCGTGTATTTTTCCGAAAGGTCCATGACGGGATGAAAGAACTGTCTTATCAGGTTTATGAATGCGATGAGGGTGCCGAGTGAAACAGCCTCTTTGAGCAGGAACCGGGCGCCTAAGTAAATGATGACGGCGATGGAAACTGCTTCGAGCAGATCGATGAGGGGACGGAACACCGCCATGACCCGCATTTCCCCGAGGTTCGCATGCAGGAGGTCCCTGTTCCTTTCCGCAAATTCCTTACCTGTCTGCTTTTCCCTGACAAACATCTGCACCACGGCCATGCCGGAGATGTGTTCCGACAGGTAGGCGGTAACCCTTGAAACGCTGACCCGTACTTTTCTGTAGGCATCCCTGGCCTTCGAGCGGAAGAGTATCGTGATAATCGCCACCGGGGGAAGCGTGGCAAGGGCGATGATACCGAGGCGCCTGTTCAGAATAACAAGAACGACAAAAACGCCCGCCATGATGCTAACATCCTTCAGAAGACTTATGAGGACAGACGTGAAAAGCTCGTTTACCGTCTCGACATCGTTGGTTACCCGGTTTACCAGCTTCCCCAGAGGGTTGCGGTTAAGGAAGGAGAGGGACTGCCGCAGCGTATGGTCGAAAAGCTTTAACCGCATGGCCCTCATGACACCCTGGCCTGTATAAGCCATGAGGTAGATCTGCAGAAACGTAAACCCGAAACCGGAACCAAGGATGACGAGGAGGAGGATGCTCATGCGGGTAAGTCCCTGGAAATCGTCATACCGCAGGGCCCGTTTCTGATCTTTTGTCAGACCTTTCAAGGCTTCCAGCGGGACAGC
>SPDA01000139.1 GCA_004525155.1 Spirochaetales bacterium | reverse complement strand
GCCATAATACCTAGTCCTTACGGTATCCACGGTTGTATAGCTGCTGTCCGTATAGAATATCAGGTCTATATCATCTGTCAGGTCCGTTATGGTGATGGTACAGGAATTATTGGTCTGAGTAAGACTGTAGTAACTCCTGCCCTGCCCGATTTCTCTGCTGTAGGTACTAATGCCGAAGGAGGAAGCGAGAACTATCGGCGAGGCAGCCGTGCCTTCGCTTCCTGTATACACGGTGTCTGCGGCGTCTGTAATCGCCAGGGATAGCGGTTCGGCCATTTCACCGGCTTCATTTTTGGAATAAACCAGGAGGTACGAGGCTCCGGAAGGTATAGCCGAATCCGGCGGAATAAAAAAATCGAGGTTACCGCTTGTTTTACCGATGGCGGTTATTTCTTCCCCGCCCGTCAGTTTCTCCGCAGCGCCGCTGCCCCAGTACAGCACGTACTGTGTAATGTCGGATTCATCAGCGGCCTTCTGAATGGACAGGCTGCCGGCAATCTCGCCGGGGCCGGGATCGATGTCCGTAAAGCCTGCGCCGGCGGCCTTGTGCGCGGGAAGGAGGGAAGTATCGACGCCAGAATCCGCAGGCACTGCCGGAGGGAGCGGGCAGCCGGTAAACAGAACCGCCAGTATCAGGGTTAACAGTATGCATGCCGAAAGGTACAAAGATTTTCTTTTCATTGCCGGCCTCCAAACCCGGTATACGCAAGCCGTAGAAATGACAGATAAAGATGTATAATACCGGGAAAAATATTAGATTGCGGCATAATACCCTGTCAACTGTTTGTTATCAACCTTGAATGCGGGAGCACGAGGGCCGGACAACCGTTGAATGAAGCGGGGGCAATACTTGTACATATAAGACAGTCAATTACATGATGTTTTCCATGCATGTTCTTCCATACCGCACAAAAAAAAGGTTCCCGGATAGTTGCCGGGAACCAGGTTTTACATAAATATCTTCCATTTTCGCGCGGTTATTAACCGCCGGGGCAGAGCAAATCTAAAACTTGAACACAACACCCCAGATAAAATCATGGTACATGGTCCAGTCAAGTCCGCCCGCCGGGAAGGAATAGGACGGCCCGGTGTGTGCGTATTCGTTCAGGTACATGCCTTCCACATGCAGGGCCGCGTTAATGCCGGCAAAGGCGCCGATGCGGTTGAAGAGCACCACGCCTGCTTTCGCCCGGAAGTTGGGGAAAGGAAGGGCATTCAGGTAACCGGTTTCCGGATTGCCGTACACGTTGAAAATATTTTTCGCCGCAGCGTCCGCTTCCAGATAGAAGGGACCTATTGGAAAGTGCAGGCCGAGACCGGCCGCAGAACTCATGACAGGATTGTCATTCGGCGAACCGGGCTTAAGACCGGCTGAAAGCAGGGTGTAGAGCGTTTTCCCCGACTGGAAATCAAGTTCGTAGAGCCCGGAGAGCCCGCCGGTAAAGGACAGGGTCATGAGTCCGTTTTTCGAGATGTTGACCAGCCCGAGGTTGAGCCCGTTCATGGTTTCCGCGATGTTCACAACCCCAATCTGGACTCCTTTTACATCCTTGCCGATGTTGACCACGCCGAACTGGCCGCCGTCCAGTGTTTCGCCCACGTTCACGACGCCGAACTGGGCACCCTTCATGTCTTTCGCATAATTGAAGGATCCCGCAGCCTGAATTCCCTGCATCTTCGAAGTGATATTGAAGACACCCGCAAACTGGCCGCCGCGGAAGGCGCCGGAATTTATATTGAAGACACCGGCTCCCTGAAACCAGCCGTTATCGGCGCCGCTGCTGCCGCCTCCGGTTATATTGAAGACACCCGCGGACTGAAAACCCTTCATTCCTCCGTCCAGGATGTTGAACACTCCCGCTCCCTGGAAACCGGTAAGGGAATCACCGACGATATTGGCCACGCCTGCAAACTGGCCGCCGAACACATCCTTTTCCGTTATGTTGATAAGGGAACCGAATTCTGCACCCCGGATACCGTAATTGACACCGAGAAGAAGGTTCAGCGAAAAACCGACGTAGGTCCTGGCCGCGGGAGCAGGGAACGCAAGTCCGGGAACTATCGAGAAACTGAAGGGCATCATGCCGACAGCCGGAGCCTCAGGCTCACGGTTTTCCGCAGGCGTATCGATGATCCTGCCCGGTACGGGAATATCAAAATCAGGGTCCGGCACTTCATCCCCTCCGAAGGCCTGCTGTATCCTTTCGTCCACATAGGCTTCAAGCTCATCCGCGAAGGAGCTGCCCTCCGGGTTCGGCACGGACGCTTTCGGCACATTTCCGCCGCGGGAGGTGGTTGCCACGGAAGGATTGATCCTGAAGTCGCCGATGGCGAGCGCGGCTGTCACGCCGGTTGAAAGGGCCACGGAGGCATCGAGGCTGCCCTGCGCATTTCTGACCGATATATTGTAGATGCCTGCCGGAAGAGCAATAGTCACGGGCAGACCGGCGGACTTGTTTATTTCGGCAATAAGTTTGCTGTTGGCATCCTTTATGAAGATCTGGCCTTCAAGCTCCCGGGCCAGGATGATACCGGCTGTAAGTTCTTTAATATCCGTCAGGACAAGGTCGCCGGTGCCGGTCAGTTCAATAAGCCAGGAGGGGTGCTGGGGACCGGCCATGGTGTTTTCAGTGCGCACCATGGTTTCCGAGCGCGCGTACTGGTACGCTTCGTGAATGGTAACCCTGCCGTCCTGAGACACGTCTGCCGCGCCGCGCAGACCGGAAACCAGGGCATGAGTAAAATAGGACGCTCCGATTTCATCGGATTCCTGGGATGCTTCATCCGCCGAGCTGGAGGTAAGGTAGACCTGTCCCTTCATTTCCGATGATTCGTCGATGAGAAAAGGCGAAACCCTGGTGCCGCCCTTAAGCCGGATAAAGGCGCCGGAGGCACAGGAATCGAGAATGGCGATGCCCACATCCGCGTTAAGAGCCATCATTTCATTCCGCAGATCCTTGTAGGTGAGACGGTCGTTGCCGAGAAGAAGGCCTTCCTCGTCGGAATGGCCGGAATAATACAGAAAGAACTCGGCCCTGGTGTCTTTCTGCCTGCCCGAGGCGATCATGTCGCGGATGCGCCTGAAGTCCTGAAGCACGTCCTTCCGGGAGGGGTCGAAACGCAGAATACTGTCGCTCTGCCGTAAGCCCCCCACTTCGTAGAGCACCTGGGCGATGGACCGTGTATCCGACTCTGCGTACAGAAGAGATGTCCTGTCCCTTCCCCCGTTGTTAGCGCCGATTAAGAGCCCATAGCGTTTGAGCCTGGCCTGGGCGTCCGCGCCGAAAACAGCTGAGGCGGCAAGGAGAAAGAATAATACGATCAGGACCGCGTTTATTACGATTTTTTTATTGAAGATAGAATGTCTGTTATTCATTTGTGTTTCCTTTCTTTTCGAGCAGTATGGAGCTCTGGTCAAGACCTTTCGGAAGCTTCAGGCTGGTTGTGGCAGCCTTCTTTCCGAGGCCGGCTACGCGCCGGGCTTCCTTTACAACCGGACCGAGTTCAAACTCCCTGTCCGAGGTTATGAGAAAAAACCGTTCAAAAGCCGGAGCGTCATCAAGCTGATACCCGTAGTTCAGGGTATCCGTTTCATAGGGCTTTAGCGCGGCTGGTGTTTCCTTATCCTCCGGGAAAAGAATCGTTACGCTTCCCCTGCCGTCGATGGACAGGATGACGCCGTAGGAAAAACTCCCCGTATTGAATTTAATCTGAAGCACATCGTTTTCCTGTACCGGGGCCTTGTCCGGAAGAAGTTCCGGTTCCGGCAGTGTCTGCCTGTAGATGAACAGCTGGGGGCCCGCTCCCTTTATCCTGTTTTCCATGGCTGCTCCTGGTCTGGAGCCTGCAGCGGACTGGATGAAGGGCAGGATACCCAGAAAAACCAGCAGAAGGGCGGCTGCGGCTGAAAGGGGAACGAAAAATGAGGGCCGCGTGAAAAAATGCCGGCGTTTTCCCTTTTCAAACGGCAGGACTTTCCGGTCCGTATCAGGAAGGGAAATATGTATACTGGGATGTTCGGAGAAAAATTTCAGGTTTTCCTGCTCAATCTGCCGCTTTATTTCCATAAGCTTTTCAACGCCGAATTCCTTTTCCAGTGCGGCCTTTTGCTTTTCCGTCAACTCTCCCAGCGCATACTGTTCCGCCAGCAGCACAGGCATCTCGCGATTACGCATTATGGTATGCCTCCTTTAATTTATCACTGTTTGCCTTTAATTTCCTCAGCCGTTTCCGTACACCGGAAACCGACAATCCAGCCTGCTGGGCCGTTTCTTCCAGGGTCAGCCCGTCCACGTAATGGAGGACAGCCATGGTCCTGGTCCCTTCGGCCTCGCCCATGAAGATACTGTCCAGCAAGTGTTTCCCTTCGGCCAGCCGCGCCGGATCGTCGTAACCGGCTATTGCGGCAAGCAAATCGTCATCCGCCGTTTCCGGTTTCCGCTTCCAGCTTCGCAGGTAGTTTAGGCAGATATTCGTCGCAATCCTGTACAAGAGGCTCGAGGGCCCGGTCTCCTGCAGGTCTTCCCTCTTCCGGAGAAGTTGAACGAATACATCCTGCATGGCGTCCAGCGCCTTTTCCTGGTTCTTAAGAAGCGACATGCAGCGCCTGAATACCATGGGGCCGTATTTTCTGTACAAAGCTTCGACGTCTATCATGATGTACATTGTATATAACACCGCAGGTTTGGAAAACTGACACCGGAAAGTTTTTTTCCGTAAAAAATATAAACAAAGGGGATTTTTTTACAGCCAATCGAAGAGTAGGCCCTTGCGCGAAAGAAAAAACCGAAGTACTATTATGTTAGTAACACGTGTTTATAACCCGTGTAATCTTTAATGGAGGTATTTTTATGAAAAAAATGGGTCTTATGCTCGCAGTAATCTTTCTGATCCTTGTGCTGCCCGCATCCCTCGTATTCGCAGGCGGCGGAAGGGAAGGCGCAGCTGCGGCAGGCGCAGCGGGCAAGGTTTCCGTCATGGCTGTCTGGGGAGGACAGGAACTCGAAGTATTCAAGGAGATGCTCAAGCCTTTCGAGGCTAAAACAGGCATAAAAGTTGAGTACGAAGGTACCAGGGACCTGGACGCGGTACTCACTACCAGGGTGGAGGCAGGCAATCCTCCGGACATCGCGGGCCTTCCGGGACCTGGTAAAATGGCCGAATTTGCGAGAGCCCGCAAACTTGTGGATTTGTCCACGGTTCTCGACATGAACGTGGTAAAAAGGGATTACGGCCAGAGCTGGATCGATCTCGGCACGGTGGACGGCACCTATGTGGGCCTGTTTACCAAGGCTTCCATCAAGGGACTCATCTGGTACTCGCCTAAACAGCAGAAAGCCTCCGGGTTCACCATTCCCAAAACCTGGGACGAAATGCTTGCGGTAAGCAAGGCGATTGCCGCCAAGGGCGTAAAACCCTGGGCCATCGGCATCGAGAGCGGCGCGGCAAGCGGCTGGGTGGGCACTGACTGGCTCGAAAACATTTTCCTCAAGATGTACGGCCCGGCAAAATACAAGGATTGGTACGACGGCAAATTATCCTGGACATCCGCTGAAATGAAAGCCGTCTGGATGGCCTTCGGCCAGATTGTTGCGGACCCCAACATGATCTACGGCGGAAAACAGTATGTCCTGTCGACCAATTTCGGCCAGGCGCCGCAGCCCCTGTTCACAAACCCGCCGGGAGCAGCCTTCCACCACCAGGCCAGTTTTATCGTAGGCTTTATTAAGGAGATGTTTCCCGATGTAAAGCCCATGGAAGATTACAATTTCTTCCAGTTCCCCTCCATCAATGCGGCCTATGCCAAATCGGTGGAAGCGGGCGGTGATGTTTTCGGCATGTTCCGCGACACCCCGCAGGCGAGAGAACTGATGAAGTACCTGGCAAGTCCGGAAGCTCAGGCCTACTGGGTGAGCGGCACAGGAGCACTGTCTCCCAACAAGGGCGTATCCCTGGTATTCTACCCGGACGATATTTCCAAACAGTCTGCGAAAATCCTGAACGAATCCCAGTTCGTC
>SPDA01000456.1 GCA_004525155.1 Spirochaetales bacterium | reverse complement strand
TTATTGAGCAGAACCGGCTCGATGCAGACAAAATTATAGGTGTCGGTATTACGGTTCCGGGTAATGTCGATAAGAAACACCTGATGCAGGAAATTTCTCCGCAATTAAATGTAAAAAAAGTGTCATTCTTGAGCCTGCCCAAAGAGCTGCGGATACCCGTTTACCTTGAAAAAGAAGCAAATGCTGCCACTTTGGCGGAATTAAAGCTTGGAATAGCGAAAGGAATGAAGAATTTGGTATACATATACCTAACCCAGGGCGTAGGGGCGGGTATGGTCATGGGGGGCGAACTGTATACCGGAGCCCATAACCGAGCCGGCGAAATCGGCCACCAAACGATTATACCAAAAGGAAAACGCTGTAATTGCGGAAAACTCGGCTGCTGGGAGATGTATATATCCGAAGAAGAGCTGCTGTCCATGTACAGAAAAAAAAGGGAGGGAAGAGACACTTCTCTCAAGGATTTTTTTAACCATCTATCTTATGCGGATGAAAAAGCTTTATCGGTATGGGAAGAGTATCTTTAATACTTGTCAATAGGCATTCATAATATCGTTTCTATTTACGACCCCCATTATATCGTTATCGGAGGAAATATCGCCGCATACCCCCAATATCTTCTGCCGTCGCTCATGAAAAAAGTTTTCGGGGATTCTTCCTTATACATAAAAAACGATACTTTCATTCTTACATCCCAACTTGGCAGAGATTCCTCGATTCTCGGAGCAGCGCTTCTCCCCATTAATTCTTTACTTTCATTTTCATAATCTGTACGCCCTGGCTACAATGCATGATACATCAAAAGTAATTTTAAAAAAGTTTTTTATTTTTCTTGATTTATTACCATACCTACTTTATAATAAGTTAGGTTGTTAAAATGGGTTTAAAAACTTTAGACATGAAAAGGAGTACGATCCATGGCAGAGAATGAATGCAAGGAAGAAAAGGAAAACACAATTTCGAGAAGAGATTTCCTGGGCAAGTCTTTAAAGGCTGGAGCCGGCGTAGCGGTTGCCGCAGTCGCAACAGGGTTAATCGGGAAAGGCAGCGCCTGCAGCGCTTTTGCCGGCGGTTCCAAGGAAACCACCTTCACGCCGAAAGCCGGCCTGAAAGAGGGGAATATCGGCGGTCCTACAGGATTCGACGGTGCTGAACGGTACCAATACACCGCCAATGAAGCGGCCGGACGCGCAATTGAAGGTCTTCGGGCCCTCAAGGCCGCAAAAAAAGCGCCTGACAAAATTGTGGTTATGATGCCGCCCGGAGCTGTAGGCCACTGGGAAAAACCATTTCCTGACGGCGCAAAAACCGTTAAGCAAGTATTTTTAGAGGAAACCGGTATCGAAATAGTACCGGTGGACGTCGTTGAAACTGAACAAATGACCAAACTGGTACAGGATTACCAGACCGGCGCCCGCAGTTACGACGTGTATTCGTATTGGTCTTCTGATCTCGCCGATGTCGCAGCCAGCGGAGCACTATTTCAACTGGATGATTTGATGGCAAAGTACATGCCTGATTGGACAGACCCCAAATTTGGATTTGTCGGAGGAGAAACTACCCTCACCTCAACTTCAAAAGTGCTTGGTAAAACGTACAATGTCCTCATGGACGGTGACTATCAGATATGGGTATATAGAAAGGACCTCTTCGACGATCCGAAAGAAAAGGCCAATTTCAAGGCAAAGTATGGCTGGGACCTCCAATGGCCGGATACCTGGGAACAACTGGATCAAATTTCAGAATTCTTCACCAGACCGGATCAAGGCCTGCTGGGCTGCACCGATCTGCGCAACCAATACTGGGGATTCACGAACTGGTACATGCGTTATACTTCCTTTGCCAATCCCAACCAGTACTATTTTGATGAAAATACAGGCAAGCCCCTCATCGATTCCCCGGCCGGTATTCAGGCAACCAGGGAAATCGTTAATTCCATGAAGTGGCACCATAAAGACGGAATATCCTGGGGATGGCCCGAACAATACGCGAATTACGCGGCCGGCGGTGCAGCGGTCACCTGCGCTTTCCCGAACCTGCCCAAATTCCTCGACAACCCCGGCAACGCGGACAGTAAAATCGTGGGGAAAATACGCACTGGAGTTTCGCCAGGAAGAATCATAAACGGCAAATTGATCCGCAGATCAGTCTGGTGGCCGAGCATAGGACACGGCGTGGCGGCGAATACCAAATTCCCCGAAGCGGTTTACCTCTTCCTGCAATGGGCTTCCAGCGGCAGGATTTACACATGGATGACCGGTAACCCCGCAGGGTATTACGACCGCGTCCACATCTCCGAGTTCAATGATCCCGTAGTTATCAGCAGTTACCACGACTATCACGTGCCCATATATGTGGAGAGCATCAAACGTTCCGCTTCCCCCATCAACATTCCCGGTGTAGTGGAATATGTATCCGCTTTGGACACGAACCTTCAGGAAACGTTGACCGGCAGGAAAACCCCGGAACAGGCGATGAAAGACACAGCAGCGGCCTGGGAGAAAATTACGGACGCAAAAGGAAGAGATAAACAGATACAGGCCATCAAAGCATCGAGAAAGGCATGGAGTACGGTTGTAGATACCCCTACGATAAAATAACAATAAGCTAATTATTCAAGGACAAGAGAAGCGGGGGCTGTCTATTTAAGTAGGCAGCCCCTTTTTGTTTAGAGTTTCTGCGGTGCACAGAGACTGTCGGCAGACTTGGCGATCCGGCCGCAACCTTTACACATATATCCGCCGCTTTTTACCAGAGCGGTGTACTCCTCGGGTTTATTTTTCAACAAGCCCTGCTCCACCAGGTAGCATAAATGATTTTCATGGTGCTCATGAGGCATTTTTCCCGCCATAAGAACCTCCTTCGATAAGATGTTAATCAGTATAGTCTGAACAAAACAAAACAGCAACAATTTTTATTGACAAAAATGAGGATGCGGGTTAGACTGCATCGTTCTCTTTTTTAAGGCTCTTTAATTAGTCACAACTTCACGAAACAATGATAT
>SPDA01000054.1 GCA_004525155.1 Spirochaetales bacterium | reverse complement strand
TCATATATCTTAATTATAATCTGATTATAATCTAATTGTATCATAGATATACTTGATGTCAAGTTTTTTTTATAAATAGAGGCTCATGCAAAAGTGCAGACAATTTTGCATGAGTTTTCAAAGATGTATGCATCAGTTCGATGTTGCTTACAGGAACATCAACCGCTCAACCAGCCTCCGTCAACAGCCAGGGTGATTCCGTTCACATAATCCGCCGCATCGGAAGCCAGGAAGACCGCCGCGCCCGTTAAGTCCTCAGGCGTACCCCAGCGCCCCGCAGGTATCCGAGCCAGGATCGAAGGCCCGCGTTTGGGGTCGTTGCGCAGCGGTTCGGTATTGCTGGTGGCCATATACCCCGGGGCGATGGCGTTGACGTTGATGTTGTGCCTTGCCCATTCGTTGGCCAGCAGCTGGGTCAATCCCCGTACTCCGCTTTTGCTGGCCGTGTAGGCCGGTATCAGGATGCCGCCCTGAAAGGAAAGCAGGGAAGCGATATTAATGATTTTCCCCCGGGACTGCTGTTTAAGAAACTGCCGTGCCGCGGCCTGGCATAGGAAAAACAATGACTTCAGATTGATGTTGATTACATCATCCCAATCCTTCTCGCTGTACTCCAGAGAGGCTGTACGGCGGATAATTCCGGCATCGTTGACCAGGATATCGAGCCTGCCGAAATGAGACACGGCGCTTTCAATGATACGCGGAACAGGTTTGATGGATATCAAATCCGCCTGGATCTGAAGAAAACGCCTGCCCAGTTTTTCGACTTCGGCTTTCGCCTTTTCCGGCGGGTGGGTGTTGTACACTCCCGCAATATCTGCCCCTGCCTCTGCCAGCGCGACGGCGATACCTTCTCCAAGACCGGTGCCGGAACCGGTAATCAATGCCACCCTGCCGTCCAATCGAAACTTTTCAAGAATCATTATATGCTCCTACATTAAGCCCGACATCGGTATATCATCCATGTCCGAGAAAGTCTGATTCTCCCCGGCCATTCCCCAGATAAAGGAGTAATTACGCGTCCCAACCCCCGAATGAAGCGACCAGCTGGGAGAGAGGACCGCTTCCTCCCGGCGTACGATGAGGTGTCTGGTTTCCGCGGGCTGACCCATGAAATGCACGACCATATCGCTTTCCGGGAAATCGAAGTAGAAGTAGACCTCCGCGCGGCGCTCATGGGTGTGGGCAGGCATCGTATTCCAGACATTCTTCGGCTCCAGAATCGTCAAGCCCATCACAAGCTGGCAGCTGCGTATCCCAGCGGGGTGGATATATTTGTAGATCGTGCGATTGTTGCTTTGTTCATCGGACCCAATGCGAAGCGGCTCGGCCTCCTGATTTGAGAACTTCGCGGTCGGATAGCTGCGATGAGCCGGAGCACAGAGCATATAGTACTTTGCCGGCTGGTTCTTGCTCGCACAGGTAAAGATCATGTTTTGGGCGCCCGTCCCTATATATAGGGCGTCTTTGCAGCCCAGGGCATAGTCCTTTCCATCTACCGTGACAGAACCTTCTCCTCCGATGTTGATGATACCCATCTCCCGCCGTTCCAGAAGGTACTTCGAACCGATAATCTTCTCGTCCACCTCCAGTTTGAGGGGCGAGTCGGGCTGAATCCCGCCCACGATTAGCCGATCGTAGTAGCTGTAAACCAGCCGGGTCTTTCCCGGAGTAAAGAGCTCCCGGATAAGAAAATTGCCGCGAAGCTGTTCCGTATCGAAAGTTTTCGCCTGATCGGGATGTACCGCATGTCTTAACTCCATATCCTTCACCCTCAATTATTGGTTTTCAATTACAAACTATACTATCAATATGCTTTTTTTTCCAGGCAGGACGCAGCCGAAAATTCCCAGGTTGCCCTACTTTATCCTGCGGCGTTGGCAAAACAATAGACGGGTTCTGGCCTATTTTCATCGATGCGGTTTTGGAACTGGGCATACACATAAAGTTAGAAGAGAATAAGTTTTTTGAAGAATTTTATTCTGATATTGAGGTCCCAGCCCGATACGGGTCGAGTTTGTTAAGTATCTCAGGAAAAATAACATTTAGATTGTCGGAGAAGACTCCAAGTATTCCATTATTAAAAAACCGGACGAATGAACACACGAAACCATTACTCCGGCGATTTTCATGCCTATTGAAATGCAGCTGACCAATGAGTTAGGCGAATAAAACACCCACAAAAAATCCGGATTGGCCGCCCCGACTTGACTTTTTCCGTAATCCTTATTTTAATGCAATAAACCACAAGGAATTATTGATGAGGATATCGGAAAGACTTTCCTCCATGTGCGTCAAGTCCCTCATTCAGTCCATGGACACCCAGATTATGTGCATGCTGGCCAAGCAAGTCATTCCTGGATACGATATCCACAGGCAGACGGGGATTCCGGAAGGTCTCGCGGTCTCCAACCGTCATGTAGCCCGGCAGATTGTTTCCGACATGATAGCGGGCGATCATTTTCCGGAATTTGTCGCACTCCTCATAGAAATGCAGGATACCGGTCTCATGGGAAGAAAATACCCTGTCTTTTTTATTGACGACGTTGTCCGCGGCATGTATGAACTCGGATTTCTCTACGACAGGGAGAACAGGATGTTCATAGACAACCCGGCGTTCAGGTATACACGGAATTGGGGCGCCCTGCGAAATGGAATTGAATATATTGTCAGTTTTCTGCGGATCGACATAGTCGGCAATTCGGAGCTTGTCCGCAGGCATTCGGCAGAAATCGCCCAAAAAACCTATGAAAACCTGCGAAGCATTGTCTATACCGCATCGAATAAAAGAAACGGCCGTATCTGGTCCTGGGAGGGGGACGGAGGGCTCGTGGCTTTTTTCTTTTCCAACAAACATCTTCTCGCCGCCCTTTCCGCCATGGAAATAATTCATGAACTCTACATATATAATCTTACACAAAACATACTGGACAAGCCCCTCCAGGTCAGAATCGCGGTGCATTCCGGGCCTTTCGACTATACGGAGAACGAGGAGGAACTGACGAGGAGCGATACGGTCAAGCGGGTAATGGAAATCGAGTCCAATCACACGAAACCGGATACCATAACCATAAGTCCGGTGGTAAAAGTAATGCTGGATGAATTCGTCGTGCGCAAGTTTAAGCCGACTGAGGCGAAGGCGCACAGCGAATTTTTTTATTACCGCCTGGGCTGGGAAAATATATGACCTTCAATCTTTTTTCCGATAACCGCACCCTTATAAAAAAACTGGAATCAGTAAACCGTCTTAAAAATTTCGCTTTCTCCGCACTTTCAATTAAAGAATTGAATAAATTTCTTAAAAACAACGGTTCCCCGGATCTGATCTACGTGGATATCTCAAAGCTCGATGCGGCTGCAGTAAAGAAAATTCTAACAGCCCTGGCCAAGAAGAAAGGGCACACCTGGGGCATAATCGATCCGGCGGGCAAAATATCCGACCCTGCCCTTCTTTTCCACGACGGCGCTTCTGATTATATCGGTAAAGCGATCCTCAACTCCGGTATCGGCGCGAAACGTCTTTCAAGAGTGGCATCCTGGCAGAAAAACGAAGACGCGGAAGAGGATGCGAATAAAGCCGATTCGGGCGGGCTTAACCTGTTATTGTCAGGCAGAGATTGGAAGAATATCCGCCAGGAAACCGAATATACCTTCTGTTTCATGTTCGTGGAACTGGATTTGACCTACGAATGGAAAAACAAATCGGGCAAAGTCCACCTGAGCAAGGTGAGCGGCGATTTTCATACCTTCATAAAAAAATGCGTTGAGCCCCTCCAGGGAAATGTCTGGCTCTGGGGTGAATTCGGCGGCATAATCCTTTTTCCCTATGACGGCGAGACAGCCGACGCCATACTCGCAAGCTACCGTCTTATCCTCAATAGAACGATGATAAGCGTCGAAGATTTCAGTTTCAGCACTCTTGTCTCCTTCAGAATAGCGCTCGATATCGGCAATACGGTATACAAAAAACGGGGAGATACGGGAAATATCGTCGCAGATACCATTAATTTCATGTTTCACCTCGGGAAAAAATACGTGCCGCCTGGCAATTTTTATCTTACGGAAAGAATAGCGGGTCATATTCCGCCCGGCATGAGGAAATGCTTTATCAAAGCGGGGCAATTTGAGGGTGTAGAGCTGCAGAGAATGATTCTGCCCGAGGACTGAAATTTATCCCACAATCTGGCGGATGAAAGACACGAGCACCTGAAGGGCACGTTCGTTTCTTCCCCCTTCCGGTATGATAATGTCGGCAAAGGCCTTGGTCGGTTCGACAAACTGGAAGTGACCGGGACGCACCACTTCCATATACTGGGTAATGACGGATTCCAGTGTTCTTCCCCTTTCGTTGATATCCCTCTGAAGCCGGCGGATAAACCGGATATCATCCGGCGTGTCCACGTAAATTTTCAAATCAAGCAGTTCCCGTATTTCCCTGTTCACGAATATCATTATTCCGTCGAAAATGACCACCTTCCGGGGAGAGACGGTAATGGTGGTTTCCTTTCTCCTGTGGCGGACAAAATCGTACTCCGGCATTTCTATCGGTTTGAACCGCTTCAGCAGGCGGAGGTGTTTTAAAAGCAGCTCGTTGTCAAAAGCGTCGGGGTGGTCAAAATTAAAGGCTGTTATGTTGCGGTTTGACATATATTCGGCCGACTTGTAGTAATTGTCCTGGGGTATCACGATAAAATCCGAAACAGTCTGCGCGATTTCGTTCACGATTGTAGTTTTTCCGGAACCGGAACCACCGCAGATGCCGATTATTTTAATCTCGTTTTTTGTCATGATATTCGCCCGCCTACACGCTTTTCATTCTATCGACCACCATGTTGAACAGCTCGAGACAGTCCGCCGTTTTCGTGTGGTAACCGCCGGCCTCTGTCGCCTGCCGGATGACAACGGTGCTGTAATCTTCCTTGTCTGTGGGTTCCTTGAGAAACCTGCCGAAATTTTTTCCTTTAATGCTTTTATATGAGGGCCCGGTACCCTTGCATATGTACACCGCGTACATGTAAGGCACCTGCCCGTTGGGTCCCTTGTTTACCGCGGTCTGGAACTGTGCTCCGAGGAGGTCCGGCGGGTTCCTTCGAAGTTCGACCATGAACCGCAGGTCTTCGGGAATCATCTTTCCCTCCTTGTCCTTGTCAAAACGCAGATACGGCGTAACTACTATCTCCTTTCCCGCCTCCTCCGCGGCAAATGCGAGATCCTTGAAACCTTCCATTTTGAGTTTGAGTTCCTGCGGAGTCCATAGCTTGACCACGCCCGAATAAAACAGGGGAAAAGTGACAATGAAAATATCGAGGACCACAAGCAGGAACCACAGGCTCCGGAGGAAGAACAGGCCGGCGGCAGCCAGCGCCACGAGCAGGATGTCCACGAGACAGCCGAACCGCAGCCTGTACAGACTGGGATACTTCACCGTTTTCACCGCCGTCAGGTTCGATTGAATCCGGGAAAACTCATCCATGGAAACGGGGAGCCAGTCTTCGAGGCCCGTATCCATCGGCTTGTTCGAATAGTTTTTTGCAAATACAAGGAAAAGCCCGGCAATCATTATCAGGGAGCCCAATACTCCCCTGCCGAGAACAAGCTGGACAAAAACACCGAGCGCCTCAACAAGGTAAAAAAGCGGCAGGCGAAGGGAAAGAGGCAGACCAGGAATTAAAAACTTCAATTTCACGGCATGTTTCCTCCTTTACACGTTGCCTGCGGGCGGATTTCTCCGGTACCGGCATAATTCCAGTACAGGGGGCAGGCTCCCTGGCAGGCGATGAATTTCGAACAGGATGTACAGGCCTCTGCTGCATAGTGTTTCTGCTTGAAATGGGCTGCTTTTTCAGAAAACCAGACGGATCTGAAATCACTCTCGAGAAGGTTGCCCAGGGGCAGCGGATAAGAGGAACAGGGAAGAACATCCCCCGTCGGCGACACGGAAATAAGTCCATCCATGGCAGCGCAGGATTTGTTGCCGAGCCCTCTGGCCAGTGGATTGTAATGGCAATGAGGCACCGGTGAATACCAGTAAAAAGTCATGTTCCTCGAGGCTGCCTGTCTGCGGACCGCTTCGATGACAGGTCCAATCCCGGAATAACTGAAAAACAGATCTCCGTTTTCCCGCCCCGTACCGACTGGGATAAAGAGATTCATGGCAAACCGGGTAATTCCCAGGCCTTCGAGGAATTCGGGCATTTCCGCCGCCCTGGACACGTTGGCGGCTGTAATGGTCGTGTTTGTCTGCACGGAGATACCCGCGCTCTTAAGCGCGTCTATGCCCGCGATGGTTTTGTCGAAGGAACCTGGAACCGCGGACAGGAAGTCGTGCGTCTCCCGGTCCGGAGCTTCCACACTCACCTGTGCGGTCCGAAGCCCGCTGTGGAAGAGACTTTTCGCCCTCGGTCTATCCGCCAGGGTGCCGTTTGATACGAGGTTTACGGAGAGCTCCGCTGTACCGGCAAAAGCAATAAATTCTTCCAGGTCTCTGCGCAGCAGAGGCTCGCCCCCGGTAAAGGAAAAAAACGGAATTTTCGCTTCTTCCCGGAAGGTCATGATAATTTTTTTTATCTCGTCCCCGCTCATCTCGGGTCCCGGATCGCTGTTGTTCCCCACATAGCAGAACCTGCAGCGGTTGTTGCACCGGTAGGTGACGGCAATCTCCCCCAACACGGGAAGAGAGGTATAATCAAAAGTATAGGGCACCGATTCGATTCCGGGCCCCGCGACGGCAGGATCATTTTCTATAAGATTTCTGATACCTCGGAAAAAAGCACCGAGGTCACGGACCTGTTCCGGGGTTTCGGCAGGCAAATCGACCGCACGGCCTCCCTCAAGCAGGCACTTTATGAGCCGGAAACCGGTATCGTTTACCTTGTACACGCGGTTGGGAGGCAGAATAAGTACCAGGTCTTCCTCCCGCAGGAAAACGTGCCTGCGCACAGCTGAGAAAAAATCATCCACCCAGCGAAGTTCCCGTATCTTCAATGGGCGCCGCCGGAAACACAGGCTGAGTGACAGGCCGAATGGCAGGCGCTGTGGCAGGCCGAGTGACAGGCGCTGTGGCAGGCCGAGTGACAGGCATTGTGGCAGGCCGAATAGCATGCGTCCACACTGCCCAGTTTTACATCCCCCGGCGTGAAACAACCCTGGAAACAGGATGAGGACTTCATGAACTGTTTGTAATCCGATGTAAACTCGAAAGGCAGTTCATAAGCATAGGCTTCCTGGCGGGGGAATATCGTCCGGGAAAAAAACCAGTACCTTGGGAAGCGGGAAAGGGAACGCTGTGAAGGTTCCGTCTCCCCCGTTTCTTCGACCCCCTCGTTTTCCGGGGCCATGCCGAAAAGCTTCGTATAATATTCCTTCGTTGCCTCCACGTCGCAGTCCCAGATTTTTTCCTGCAGGTTGATGAGCATTTTTTCGAAAAAATCGGAGAGCGCTGCGGAATTGACGGTACCGTCCCCGAGAAAACATTTGCAGAAATCCGCCTCGTATTCCTCCGCGGGCACCTTGCCGGGCATTATGGCTGCCTCGAGCGGGTTTTTTCCCCGTACTTCGAGAATCCCCTGCTCCTTGAGATTCTCCAGCAGGACCGCGACAATGGCGGGGAGCGGCTTTTCAAGAAGGAGGGCAGCTTCCACTGGGTGCAGATCGCGGGGAATCTTTCCCGGCACCTGGTAGGATCCGACAAGAAGTTTGGGCGGCAGCCAGTCATCCCCGGCCCAGCTTATTCCCTCCACCGTTTTCACGGCCCTGGCGAATCCCCTTACTTTTTTAAGGTACAGCAGGACGGCGGCCGCGAGCACGCCAAGGATAACGAAAAACAGCAGCAGTCTATCCCTGTCGGCAAAGCGGTTTACAGATTCCGGCGCCTGCCCGCCTCCGGCGGAGGCGGTACCTGCGTCCTCCCCTCCTGCGGGAACTTTTTCTCTGACAAATAATTTTTCATATTCCATGAGCAGAGCGCTCCTGGCTATGTAGAACTGGAGCCGCTGGGCCGCATAAGCTTTCAAATTTTCCTGGTGAAAGCGCACGGTAAAATAGTAATTGCCGTCTTCTCCAAGAGTACCGTAGAAGTCCATTTTATTTTCAGCATTGACGTATTCTTCCGTGAGAAATTTGATCTCCTCGAGAAAACCTTCATCCACCGTACTTCCGGATATTGTAAGGGGCAGCACGATACGGACGGTCCTGTGATCCATGGCATATTCCCAGGACACGGGAGCCCAGTCAAAGAAGAAAAGCTCGCCCTGGTCTTCGGAAACCGTCAGGCCTGCGTAGCCTTCCCCGGAAAGGTCGCCGCCGTAATGAAGAAAGTAAAGAGCGGAACCGGAAAAACCCCTGCCCCCCGCGAGAATTACATCGTAATTCTTCGGTCCGAGCTTTTTAATTTCCAGGGGAACCCGCTGTTCGTTTCCAAGGTCCGCGTAACACCTGTCCAAATCAAAATGGGGTTCCATGGCCATGCCGGTAAAATAGAACCCGTGCATCTCTCCTCCCCGGACTCTCCAGTCGATACTGTTGTAGACATCGCAGAAACCGTCTGTCCGCAGGACCATGTCTATTTCCACGGACTGAAGCCTTGCGTCGAGGGCGGATGCGCCGATTGCCGCACCGAAGAAACAAATCAGCGCTAAAACTGCTTTTCTTCCGTTCCCTGTCATGGATTCTCCTTATAAATCCACTATAAAAGGAAAAAAAGCAGAGGTCAAACAGAATTCTCCAGTAACCTGCACGGACTTGTAAATTTTTCATGTTTTTGTTATCTTCATGCCTGAAATGAATCAGCTTATACGGGACGCATTATCCGGAGGCCGGGTACTCATCATGGACGGCGCGTGGGGGACTTTCCTTCAGAAAAAAGGCTGGAAGCCGGGCATCTGTCCTGAGCTTTGGAATGCCGACCATCCGGAAGTCATAACGGAACT
>SPDA01000250.1 GCA_004525155.1 Spirochaetales bacterium | reverse complement strand
CGTTGGTTTTGCCGTAGGCCCCGGAGAAAATGGAACGGGGCCTGCCCGGCGAGGCGGGGGTGAAAGCGGCGATAAGGGGCTGTACCCCGGTTTTTATCTCCCTGATACCGATTCCTGTTTCGTTTACCAGATCGCGGAGCAGGGGAGACTCCCCGTAGGATTCCAGCGCTCTGCCTATTTCCTCGTTCGTGGTTATGTTTGTCATTTGAAAAAGGGGGATGCATCCCGTAAAACGGCCGCCGGTAAGCAGCTCATTCTCCCTTATTTTGAGGAGCAGTGCCCGCAGTTTCAATTCCAGAAAACTTGGACCTCCGCTCCCGTTGCCCTGGATAAAAGCGGGGGTTATACCCTTGGACCTGCCGGAACAGAGCCCCGCCATGTTATTGAAGACAGGTTCCACGAGACTGAAGTAAGCCGGATGAAAGTCGATGTTCTTCCTGCGGTCGGCGTAGCTGGTTGCGGAGCCGCCGTTCAGAATCCCGTACGCGACATAGGGCATGAGCATTATGCCGGCCCTGTACAAATCCTTCCTGCCGAGAACCAGGATGCCGCCCGCAGTCGCATCGCGCCGCAATTTTTCCAGTAAAAAAGAGAGTTCCGGAAAGCGTTCCACGGCAATGGACAGCATTTTTTTTGAAACGGGCCAGGTTGCCTCTCCCCTCATATCGAGAATTCTGGTATTATCCACAGACGGAACAGCCTTGATCCTTATCTGTTCCGCGGTGAGGCTGCCGCTGTTTACCATGTCCAGGATACGCAGCGTAAGGTCTACATCGATGTTCTTCTGTTTCATCGATTCAATCAATTGATCGGAAACATCTTCGGCGCGGCTCATGGATGAATAATACCTGCTGACGTGTCTATACTCAAGGGTGAGAAAGGAAGCATGAATAATATAATGTACTGGTTTATCGATTTCGACGGTGTAATCTGCGATTCGCGGGATGAGTGTTTTACCGTATCCCTCGCTGCGTATGAGGATTTCAAGGAACCGGCCGGCTCCGGGACTGTGAGCCTGGAAAAAAAAGAAAGGTTCGATGAACTCCGGCCCTTCATAAGGAACAATGAGGATTTTCTTTACCTTCACTACTGGCTTGACGGCAACGTGAAACCGGCCAGCCAGGCGGAATTCGACTCCTGCATCGGCAGGTTTACAGAAGATGAAACATCGAAGTATACGCTGCTGTTTTATGAACACAGAAACCGGCTGCTTTCGGCGGATCCTGACAGGTGGTACGCGCTGAATCCCCTCTACCCCGGGTTCAGGGAAGTACTGCTTAAGGTGCAGGGGAACCGGCGTGTTCACATTCTTTCATCGAAAAGGCCGGATTATATTTCGCTCATCTTCGAAAAAAACGGCCTGCACTGGCCTGCGGACCGGATACATTTTCCCGGTAAAAAGCCGAAGCTCGCATATCTTCAGGACCTTTCTAAAGTCCTGCGGGAGCGGGAAGATGGGCGGGAGGTCCGCCTTAGTTTCATAGACGACCAGAAGGACCATTTTACCGTACTTAATGACCCCGGCATTGACTGTTTCCTCGCCTCCTGGGGCTATATCCAGCGGGAATGGCTTGCAGAGGAGAACATCAAGGCGCTTACCAGGGAGGATTTCCTTGCGGAACTGCTTCAATTCGGAAAGTTCCATGAGCCTTGACAGACTGCCCTGTTTATGGTAGTTTACGAAACCCCTTATCCATGGGCGGCTCCCATAGCCCCATCATGGATCAAAGTCCACAAGGAGGATCAATGAGGAATTACGAAGTAATGATGGTCTTTTCCACCAAGGAAGACCTCTACGCAAAAGGCAAGGATAAAGCAAGGGAAGAACTTGTCAAGGCCGGCGGCCAGATTATAAAAGAAGAGGACATGGGCGAACGCGAACTCGCCTATCCTGTAAAAAAACAGACCCGCGGCCACTACTATCTCTACGAGGCTTCCCTCCCGCCGGAAAAAATTACAGATATCGACAAATCCTTAAAACTGCACGGTGAGGTAATGAAATACCTCTTTGTAAACAAGGAAAACTAGTATTTAAGGAGACTGACTGTGACAGACATTAATACAGTCATCGTTGTGGGCCGTTTGACCAGAGACGCCGAGCTTAAGTATACGACCACGGGGACGGCAGTTTCGCACCTGTCCATCGCGGTAAACAGAAGCAGGAAAACCGGCGACCAGTGGACGGACGAAGTCAGTTACTTCGACGTCACCCTATGGGGGAAATCCGCGGAATCCCTTCAGCAGTACCTGATAAAGGGAAAGCAGATAGCCGTGGAGGGGGAACTTCGCCAGGAGCGCTGGGAGAAGGACGGGCAGAAGCAGAGCAAGGTGACCATCAATGCCCGGAATCTTCAATTGCTCGGCGGAGGATCAGGCGGCGGGGGAACCGGCAGGCCCCCGCAGAAACAGACCGGTGGTTATTCACCGGAGGCGTCTTCCGAGGAAGGTGCCGATTACCATGAAAAATTCGAAGATGATATTCCATTTTAATCCGGAGGAAAATTGTAATGGGAAATGAGTTTGAAAAGAAAGATGAAGTAACTGAAGAGCGCGGCCGCGAGAGGCGGGACAGCGATGAAAGGGATACTGAATATTCCGACAGACCCGATAGAAGGGACGACGACGACAGGAGCGATGATAAATTCAGCAACCGCGGCGGCGGCAGGGCCAGGGTTTATTTCCGCAAGAAAGTCTGCAAATTCTGCGTACAGAATTATCCCATGGATTACAAGAACTCGGATGCCCTGCAGCGCTTTATTACCGACCGGGGTAAAATACTCCCCCGCAGAATTACGGGAACCTGCGCGAAACACCAGCGGCTTCTGTCCGTGCAGATAAAAAGGGCAAGAATCCTGGCGCTTTTACCCTTTGTAAAACAGTAATATGTTCGCGAATGAACCTTAGGTACCCTAAGAAAACATGGATTCAGTTCGGAGTTATTACCGGCGCGGCGGTGCTCTTCTATGAGCTAGGTTTCCTGGCTTTTTTCTTCATGGTGCCGCTGCAGTTTCTCTACCGGATGCGGGGAGAGGAACTGGGCATCCTGTCTTCGATCGCCGCCGCTGTCATTATACTTATACTCGGGCTTATCCGTACCGCTTCCGTTGAGGAAAGCGATTTACGTACGCTGCTCATGGGTATCGAAATCTTTACCCTGTTTATTTTTCTGGGCGGGCTGTATATCAGCAACAGCAGGCTGATACCGGTGGGAAGGCAGCTGTACAGGCTTCTGATAGCCTGCCTTATAGCCGGAGGTTTAAGCGCGGTCTTTTTTATAATGCTTGAGAGAAGCGGAACACTTCAGCGGCTGCTCAAGTCCCTGTTTTCGCAGGTGCTTGAAATTTTAAACATAAGCGGCGACGAGGCGGCAGGTACAGCAGGCGGAGGATTCCTCGGCGGTCTTTTGACCCCGGACAGCCTCTATGAGGGTTTCCGTGAGGCGATCTTCAGGTTTTTCCTGTTCCTGTATTTTCTGCTTCTGACCATGACCATTAAAATAGGCAGCCTTTTCAGGCGGAACAGCACCGAGGGTAAAAACTACGCCGCCATCCTGTTCCATGTGCCGGACTGGATGATCTGGCCCCTGATAGTCTCCTGGGGAGGCGTACTTCTCGGTGTATTTGTTAAAACCGGGCCTCTGCCGTATGTTTTCTGGAATACGGGACTTATAAGTCTGTTCATCTACGGGTTCCAGGGGGTCGGGATTCTCAAGTACCTCATGCAGAAAGCTAAAATGCAGAGGGGAGTACAATTGTTTCTGAATTTCGTACTTGTGCTCTTGCTAATTATACCAGGAATTAATATGATAACTATCTTCGGGATCCCCGCCCTGGGGGTTTCGGAAGTATGGATAAAATACCGTCAACGAAAGGGGAATACGGATAATGAAAGTAATACTGATGCATGATGTCCTTAACCTTGGCGAAGAAGGTGATGTGTGTACCGTAAAAAACGGTTACGGCCGCAATTACCTCCTGCCGCAAAAAATGGCTATTCCTTTCAATAAATCGAATTTATTGATACTCGAGCAGAAAAAGGATATTATCACCAAAAGAAAGGAAGAAAAGCTGAAGCAGGCCATGGGTCTGAAAGAAAGGCTCGAAAACGAACCTTTGGAAATAAGCATGCCTGCGGGCGACACCGGAAAACTTTTCGGCGGTGTGACCAATGCCACCATAGCCGAGGAACTGAATAAGCACGGCATTCAGATAGAACGCAAAAGAATCGAACTGCCTGAGCACACACTGAAAATGGTTGGCGATTACAATATAAAAATCCGGCTTTACGACAAGGAAAGCGCGCAGGTCAAACTTACAATAGTCAAAATCGCGGAATAGCCATGGCCCAAACGGAGTTAAAGGATAAGATCCCTCCGCATAACGATGAGGCAGAGCAGGCGGCCCTGGGAGCGCTGTTGCTGGACAACGACGCTTTCGGGACCGTGTTAAAATACCTGCGGGCCGGCGATTTTTATAAAACCGCGCACCAGCAAATATTCTCCGCCATGATAAACCTTTTCCAGAGCGGGGAAGCTCTCGACATCATAACCGTTTCCGACGAGCTCAGAAACAGCAGCAATCTCGATTCCTGCGGCGGTCCGGCCTACATATCGGCCCTTACCGGCGCCGTGCCCACAAGCGCCAACATCGAGTACTATGCAAAGATTGT
>SPDA01000675.1 GCA_004525155.1 Spirochaetales bacterium | reverse complement strand
ATTCCATGAACCCGGAACACCCCGAAGTTTTTGAAAAATCGAAGAAAACCGGCACACAGTTTCCGCCCTGCGCCTCAATTTCAGCGGCAAGAGACGAAGCCTCGTCCTCCGATGTACGGTAATGGAGAATGACCTTCATGCCTTGCGCCGAGAGGGCGCGGGTCAGTGCAGCGCCGAGCTTTTTCGCGCCTCCCGTTACGAGCGCCGTTTTTCCGGACAGGTCTGCCATGGTTTAATCCTGCCTTTTCTTTATCTTGACGGTGATTGAGGCTACCGGGATTTTAATCACCGCAACGCCGGCTATCTGTTTTTCGGTGAAGGAATATTCCGTGCCGGCGTATTTCCTGGCGAAATGCACAAGGGCCGCGTTTTTTTCGGGGACGGAGGTTTCAAATGCGGCTTCTCCGTGTACAAGAAGGGATACAAAAGAATAACTGAAACCGCAGGGATTGCCGCCGCGGACCATTTCCTTTATTTCATCAATCTGAACGCACACCCTGGGGTTGAGGCGGAGAATCGCGATTTTTGATTTTTCGGGACCTGAATGCAGAAACAGGGTGTTCTCCGCAAACACGAAATTCATGGGGAGCACATAAGGTTTTCCGTTATCGGAACAGCCCAGTCTGCAGACACGCGCCTCCGAAAGAAGCCGCAAGGCCCCTTCTTTTTCGGAAGGCTGAAGACCGTCGATGCCCGGCATCAGCTTTCGTCCGCGGATTTTAGGATGCACTGAAGTAGAATATTCGCTCCTGCTTCGCAGTCTTCCCAGGTGCTCTCCTCGACCTCCACATGGCTCCTGCCGTTTTTGCTCGGTATGAAGATCATGGCAGTCGGGCAGATCTGGTTCATGTAACTGGCGTCATGGCCCGCGCCGGAAACCATGTAATGGCTGGAATAGCCGAGTTCTTCCGCGCTTTCCAGCACTCTCCGGACCAGTTTGTCGTTGAAAGGGGCATGCTCCACCCGCCAGGTTTCTTCCATGCGTATGGGCGTACTGCGGCGTTCAGCTATAATATTGAATTCCTTCTTGAGCAGATCCCAGGCACGCAGAGCGTGGCCGTCGTCCCAGGAGCGTATGTCTACAGTAAAATGCACCTTGTCCGGAATGATGTTTCTCGAATTAGGGTAATTCTGGATTTCGCCCACCGTGGCCACCATGTTCCCCAGCTGGTGGGCAACCCTGTTGACCGCAAGAATCATTTCCGCGGCGGAACAGAGGGTATCGTTTCTCCCTTCCATCGGGGTGGGGCCCACCTGATTTGCGGTACCTGTAAGGTATATGTCGTACCAGTGCAGGCAGAGAATACCTTTCGGAGCGCCGATGGTTTTGCTCTCGCGTTCGAGTATGGGGCCCTGCTCGATATGGTATTCATAATAGGCGTGGACCGGAAAGGCTTTGGCCGGCTGCTTGCCCTTGTATCCTATCCGGGCCAGTTCGTCCCCCTGTTTTTTACCGTTCTTGTCCGTTCTGCCGTATGCCCAGTCCCTGTCCAGTTTTCCTGCCCAGACGCCGGAAGCTATCATGGCCGGCGCGAACCGGGAGCCTTCCTCATTGGTCCAGTCGACGATGGTTACCGGACGTTTGGTGACAATACCATTGTCGTGAAGGGTCCTCATCACCTCGAGCATGCCCATCACTCCCAGAATACCGTCGAACCTGCCTCCTCTCGGCTGCGAATCGACATGGGAACCGCTCATGACAGTCGGCAGGCTTTCTTTTTCCCCTTTTCTTCTGCCGAAAATATTCCCCATTTCATCGACAGTCACATCACAATGTATTTCCTTAAGCCAGGACACAAAAAGGTCACGGGCCGTTTTATCTTCATCGGAATGGGCAAGCCGTTCGACGCCTCCGCCGGGAGTACCGCCGATTTTGGCCATTTCTTCCAGGGACATCCGAAGCCGTTTGCCGTTTACCCGCAGATTTGATTTGTCCATATTTTCCCTCCGATTTATATGTAGTTACCTTAATCCCCAGCAGGATCCCTGTCAAGAATTAAAGAATTCCCGAACCGGAAGGCGGCGGCTTCACCGCGGT
>SPDA01000341.1 GCA_004525155.1 Spirochaetales bacterium | reverse complement strand
TTTCTTGAGACTTCCTGAATCCCTGATATCTGATTTCAGCCACTCGATATGCACGAGGCAATCTTTCGACAGTCCCGCTTCCGTATGCTCTTTAATCCAGCGGGCCAGACTGTCCGCGCTCATGCCGGGAACTCCTTCTCTCATCATGAATTCCGCAAGCTTGAGCGTGTCCGGCTGTGCCGTCTGCCAGAAACCGGAATTCTTTCCCAGGACCGCGGCCTTCAGCGCCGAAACTACCGCAAGCAGGGGACCCTCCTGGTAATAGGGCACTTCGCCGGATTTGACCCAGGGTATCGCGTGGTCCCTGAAGGCCTTTTCCAGGGCCTCCATCTGCCTTCCTGTGCGCACTAGTACGGCGATACCGGAAGGGCTTGTCTCGATTCCCGCGTCACCGCCGCCTTTTGGAAGGGAAACACCGCTGTCCATGGAAAAAAACCGCATGCCTCCGCAGAGGCTTTCTATACTGCGGGCGATATGTTCCGCCTCGCTTTTGTCGCTGCCGTGTTCCGTAAAACCGATAGCGCTGACCGGCGTATTGCCTCCTATATCTCCTGCGCCTTTTTCCAGTACTGCAGAGGCGGCGTCCAGAATATTCTGTGCGCAGCGGTAGCTTTGTGAAAGCCGGAACACCGCCGCCCCGGGATAATCATCCGTAAACCGCCGGATAAAACCGGCGTCCGCCCCGCGGAATCCGTAAATGGCCTGGTCCGGATCGCCTATGACGCAGAGACCAGTGCCGGGTCCCGAAGCCGTCAGCGAGATAAAAGCGTACTGTGCCGCGTTTATGTCCTGGTACTCGTCAACCACAATCCAGGAAAACCGGGACTGGATTTTTCTCTGAAGCTGCTTGTCTTCGCGCATGAGCAGGCAGGGCAGGTAGATGAGATCGTCAATATCGAGAAAGCGCCAGGTTTCCATGGCCTGCTGATACGATTCGAACACTCCGCGTAATGCGCCGTCTTCCACCTCGCCCGGGGCCAGAAGGTTCTGTTTTACGTTTTCGATCCTGGAGGAAAGAAGGGCGGATTCTTTTTTGCCCGCCCCCGTCAGGTTTTCAAGGAGCATGCTGCGCTCCCCGGCATCGATAACGGTTCTCCCCCTGAAATCCTTGTCCAGCAGACTCAGAACCCCTAAACCGAACATGTGGAAGGTGGAGATCCATGGCAGAACACCCTCAACTTCAGACACTGCTGCTATTGGATCGCCGCCCGTCCGGGGCAGGAGAAGCTGCGCGATTCGCCCTTTCATTTCCTCAGCCGCCTTGTTGGTAAAAGTCAGGGCAGCAATGGTATCCGGAGCGGCTCCCTTTTCACGGATCAGCCAGGCAATTTTATGGGCCAGAGTTTTTGTTTTGCCCGTGCCGGGTCCGGCGATGATAAGCTGCCTTCCGGAGGCACATTCCGCAGCTTCACGCTGAGCGGGGTTGAGTGTTTCCATGGATAAAATCGAATGAGGGGGTGATTCCGGTTCCGGCATCCGTATTCTCGAAGCGAGTCCATCAGCCATTCGTTTGAGATTTACGGACGGCTTCTTTTTACTTTCTCCCCGCGCGGATAGCGGAAACAAAACCCCGCTGCCGGAAGACCTGCCCGCTTCCTCGCCCGGCGCGAAGACCGTTATTTTACCGTATTCTCCGTCGTAACCTTCCTCAATTCGGACCTCGCACCTGCGCATGCGCGTAACCGCTTCAGCCAATCCATCGCCGCCCAGGGATTTGAGGGCGTCCCCGTCCAGATCGAGAAGAAGGGCGAACTCGGCCCCGGCCCGGCGCAAGAGACTGTTATAGGCTTCCGTCACCTTTTTACTTTTCGGTCCCACCCCGGCCAATTCGCTCAGGAGTTCCTTTAAAGGTATGAGAGACCGGTAAGACGGCCGGCCCGGGGGCGGAAGCACTTCGCCTTCCGATACGATTGCATGAAGGATATCCCGCCGGTCGCAGAGTTCGATGACCCGGTGCATGACGCCAACGGTAAGTCTTTTCCCGCAGGCGGGGCAGATCTCCTTGTGCTCCAGGGTCTGTTCCGGATTGAAACACACGCCGCATTTCCTGTGGCCGTCATAATGGTATTTTCCCTCCTGCGGAAAAAACTCCAGGGTGCCGGCCGCCCCGGCGCCAGCGAGGGCAGCTTTTATCGAGAAGAAATCGGGCGTACAGGAAAAAACAGTCGCTTCCCTGCCGATGTTCTCCGGAGAATGGGCGTCCGAGTTGGAGACGATGGAATAATTATCAAGGGAGCTTACACACCAGTTCATGGCGGGATCGCTGGAAAGCCCGGTTTCTATGGCCGTAATATGCCCGGAAAGATCCCGGTAACACTCAGCGATGGAATCGAAACCGGACTTGTCTCCCATGGCGGAAAACCAGGGAGTCCAGATATGAGCCGGGATGAGCAGCGCTTCCGGTGAAGCCTCTAGCAGGATTTCCAGGAGGTCCCTGGAATCGAGACCCAGGATGGGCCTGCCGTCGGAGGTGATGTTGCCGACTCTGCCGAGACGCGACTGGAATTTCAAGGCTTCCTCGAAGCCCGGCAGCAGCACCACATGGTGCACCTTGCGCACCCTGCCGTCCCATTTGTAAATGGTGCTGACCTCCCCGGTCAGGAGAAACCGCATGTCGGCGGCGGGAGGAACAAAAGGCAGGGAGGGGTATTCGTCGTGCGCTTTTCGCAGTTCCGGTTTAAGCCGGAACACGCCCGGTCCCGCAGGTTCCAGGGCCTCCTGCAGATCGGCAAGCCAGCCCGGGTGGGTACAGTCCCCGGTGCCGAGCACCTCGACGCCCTTAATCCGGGACCAGTAATCCATTTTAACAGGAACCATGTCCTTGCTGACGGCGATTGAGTAACGGGAATGGATATGGAGATCGGCATAAAAGGACATACCGGACATTATACAGTTTACGCAAGGATTGGCTACGGGACTGCACGTATAGCCGTAGCGCAATAAAGCCTATGATGACCGGAATTTCCCGCCGATCGGAATTCTTGTATTCTCAAAATAATTATCCGCGATGATGGAAGGCTTCGAAACTTCCAGGAGCAGGGTCGGCTCAATACCGGTAAAACTGTGGATGATGCCTGTTTCCACCCTTAGCACGTCTCCGGTTTCCATGACCCGCTCCTTGCCGGCGTAATCCATGGAAACCTTTCCTTTGACAATGAAAAAGGTTTCCAGCTTTTTCTTGTGCATGTGCTTCGGACAAGTCTGCCCGGGGAATACGAAGAGAAATTTTCCGCAATATCCCGCCTCGTTTTCATTTGCAATCCAGAACTCCACCTCCCCCGTTTTTTCAAACTCACCCAGGCCGAAATCGAGGACCAGAGGTTCAACATCGGGAAGCCGCAAGCCCCAGGAAGACACGGTATCCCTCACCTTCCTGGCCGCCTGCCGGGCGAACTTTCCATGCAGAGATATGTCCAAACCTTTATCCAGCTCATCCATTATTTTACCCGAACTGCCTCATGGTCCACTCGTAGGCTTCCGAAAGCAGTTCCTCCGGCGGCGTCTTGATGAACCCTTCCTTCATCATGCTTTTAACCGTGTCGCGGGCGAGGGTTATGTCCGCATGGGCCCTGTCGTAAATCTCCTTCCGGGAGAGATCGATCCGGGCCAGTCCTTCCTTTACCGCCTGAACCCCCACATCCGCTGCTTCGTAGGGGAACACGCCGGTTTCATCCATAGTGGCAATGATGTTGTAGGGGTTTATGCCGCGGTTCTCCGCAAAAGCGGCAAGGGAATTGGCAGCCGCAATCGCCATACCGTCGGATATGCCTTTTGACTGTGTAAGC
>SPDA01000124.1 GCA_004525155.1 Spirochaetales bacterium | reverse complement strand
TCGCCCTGCTCTATGTCGTCATCCTCGTTTTCCTGGCCAGGCTGGACGCCACCAAGCCCTACTCAATCCGAAGCGCCCTCATGTTCATACTCTCCCCCAGGGACCTGCGGGCGCTGTCTCTCCTTAAAAGGCTCGATGTAACGAAAAGCATTAAAGAAGAAAAGGAGGTCATCCAGGCGTTGAAGGATTCCCCCTCCTCCCTGTCCACAGAAAACATCATCCAGAAGCTGAAATCACCCAGTTTTGAAATCCGCGTAAAAGCGCTGGATGCCTTTCATTCCCTTCCTGTGGACGAAAATGTCAAGGAAGCCCTTATCTCTGAAGTGAAAAATCATCCCTTTACCACCGCCTACATCGCTGCCGATATCCTGGGGGAACGCGGAATCACGGAGGCGGTGAAACCCTTACGGCAGGTCATCCGGTCGAGCGATTATTTTCTGGCAGGTAAATCCATGGTTGCCCTGGCAAAGCTGAAGGATGAGGAAAGCGTGCCGGAGATTGCCAGTATCGTCCGGGAAACACAGAATCCCAGGCTCATAATACACGGCGCAAAAGCGCTCGAATATTTCCGAAGCGCGGAATCCATACCGGACCTTCTGCTGAAACTCAAGCAGAAATCCTTTCCCTTTATCAGGGACGAGATAATTCTTGCCATAGCCGGCATCAATGGCATGGCTTCCTGGTTTTACCTGTTTTATGCCGCTTTTCTGGAAAAGGGAAGTACCGGTATTCTCATGCTGAAGGACGAGGTAACGGACGAAAAGAAAGCCCTTCCTTCACAGTACCGGGAGAGATGCGTGCAGATGCTGGAATTTCTACTGAATCATGATTCCGCCTTCTGCGAACAGGTGTTTCTGCTGCTTTCGGACCTCAGACAGGCGGAGTTTGCCATGACGGAAGGCATAAGGAGCGTATTTCACGGGCTTACCTTTCCGAAAATCATCAAGCTCGAACGCTACCGCTTTCTGGCGGCGGGCACCATGATTTTTGCGCTTAAAAATCCGGATTGAACGGGCTCAGGCCTGCTTTGCCTGCTGCTGCCCGGTTCTTTTGGACCGTTCCTCCGCTTTTCTGCTGATGCGGTTCCAGATGCCGGACAGGCCCATGGCTTTTTTCATGGCGCTCAGGGTCTTCTTCGCCTCCTCCCTCGTTTTAAGGGTGCCTTGAAAAATTATCTCGTCCACAAGGCCTTTTTCCGATTCGTAGTAGGCCCTCCGCTCGCGGAGCGGATTCATGAAGCTGTTGAGAGCGGCGCTTAGCTTTTCCTTCACTTCCACGTCGCCCACCCTGCCCCTGCGGTAGCGATCTTTCAGGTCTTCGACTTCCTGTTTATCCTTGTTGAAAATATCGTGATAAACGAATACGGGATTTCCTTCCACCGTTCCCGGAACATCGGCGCTGATCCTTTTAGGATCCGTGTACATCCCGAAAACTTTTTTTTCGACGGTTTTACTGTCATCGGACAGCAGGATCGCATTCCCCAGGGACTTGGACATTTTAGCGTTGCCGTCAGTGCCCACGAGGGTCGGAACATCGCCGACCATAACATCGGGAATGGGAAACACCTCCCCGTACATGATGTTGAACCTTCTCGCTATTTCCCTGGTAATCTCTACATGGGATTCGTTGTCCTTGCCTACGGGAACGAGATGCGCCCTCGGCATGAGGATGTCCGCGGCCTGCAGAACCGGGTAGCCGAGCAGACCGAAGGGCATTTCCGCGAGGTTGGCGCCCTGGGCCATCTCCTTGAGGGAGGGGACCCTCTGCAGCCTGGGCACAGTGACGAGCATTTCGAAGATCAGGTTCATTTCGTACACTTCCTGAACCGCGGACTGCAGGTAGATGGTGGCTTTTTCCGGATCTATTCCGCAGGAAAGGTAATCGAGGACAATATCCCTGGCATTGTCCGCAATGGCTTCAATATCCTCCCTGGCGGGTTTTGTCGTGAGCATGTGCAGATCCGCTATGATAAAGAAACAATCATACTCGTTTTGAAGTCTCACTCTATTGGCAATGGAGCCTACATAATGACCCAGGTGAAGCTTTCCCGTGGGCCTGTCTCCGGTTAAAATACGCTTTTTTTCCATGGCAGCATTAATACACAGTTGACAAAAGGTTTCAAGAGCGGAAAGCAATTATAATTTTGTAACGGCGTAGATGTGGTGCATTTTCCTGTTTCTCGTAAAATCGCTGGACAGCGTCTGGGCGGATATGTCTTTAACGGAACAGCCGGATAAACCGCTTTTATCCAGGACGAATTTTTTGAAGTTCGTGGAAAAAACAAGAAGTCCGTCCTTTGAAAGACGCTTCAGGATTTTCCCGATAAGGGCAGGGTGATCTTTCTGAACGTCGAAAACCCTGTCCTCCTTTTTGGTGTTCGAAAATGTCGGGGGATCCGCGAAAACAAGATCGAAGACTTCGGAAGACTGGTCCAGGTATTCCATGCTGTCCTGGCGGACAAACCGGTGCAGGGGGCCGTCGAGTCTGTTGAGTTTCATGTTCTCCTCGGCCCAGGACAGATAGGTGTTGGACGTGTCTACGGAAACGGAAGACACAGCCCCCCCTCCCGCCGCGTAAACCGTTGCCGTGCCGGTATAACAATAGAGGTTAAGAAACCTCTTTCCCATGGCCTGCCGGCCTACGAGGCGGCGGACAAACCTGTTGTCCAGGAAAATACCGGGATCCAGGTGGTCCGTGAAATTTATCCTGAATTTGAAGCCGTCCTCCTCCATCGCGACAAATTCTCCCTCAGAAGCCATCTGCATGTACTGGTTTTTTCCCTTCTGCCTGAGGCGCTGTTTTACAAAAACGTTTTCCTTTTTCACGTGGAGAAGCTCAGGGATCATGTCCGTCACGTCCTGAAGCCTTTTCTGCGCTTTTTGTTCCGGAATTTCCTTCGGAGCGGCATATTCCTGTACATGGACCCAGGTATACTCGAACAAATCGATTGCCACTGCATATTCGGGCAGGTCCGCGTCGTATACCCGGAAGGAGCTGATTTTTTCCGACGACAGCCATTTTTTGAGCTGTTTCAGGTTTTTTCGTATCCTGTTCTGAAACATCTCTATCCCCGGGGCATAAACCTTTCCCTCCGGATGTTCGGGCTGATCGATGCGGTAATGAAGCACGGAGCAACGGAGATTCCCGTTAAACAGGGTGTGGGTTTTAAAGGGCGTAAGTGGAATTTTTCCGGCCAGGGTTTCGTTTCCGGTAATAACCGAAAGCTGCCATCCGGGAAAAACATACCATGCCCTGCTGCCCAGAGTTTCGTACAAGGCCGGCAGGGTGGATGCTTCTCCCATGCGCACACCGTAGGGCGGGTTCACGGCCACCAGGCCCGGGTTCATGCCCGCGGTGTGACGTTCCTCGAGCATGTCCAGGGATGTTCTGGACAGCCTGATTATCGAGGCCATACCCGCGAACTCACTGTTTTTCACGGCCAGGGACACAGCCTCCCCGCTGGCATCGAAGCCTGCTATATCCGGCGGGTTCCTTAAGCCCAGCTCCTTGCGTTTTTCCGCATCCGCCCTGAGCCTTTTCCATAATTCCCCGTCGTGCTGTTTCCACGCGGAAAACCCGAAGGACGTCCTGAATAATCCGGGCGCTATGTGACAGGCCATCCAGGCCCCTTCTATGAGTATGGTGCCCGCGCCGCACATGGGATCCACCAGGCTTCCCCCCCCTTGAGCTATGCGCGGCCACCCTGATTTGAGCAGAAACGCCGCCGCCGTATGTTCCTTTATGGGAGCAGGGCCCGCGCCGATACGGTAACCCCGTTTATGCAGGCTCTCCCCTGACAGATCGAGACTGATAACACCTTCCTCCCGTGATATGTATACTTCCACCCCTATGGAAGGATTTTCAGAGTCGACATCCGGCCGTTTTCCAAGTCTCCTTCTGAAATAGTCGGCAATCGCATCTTTTACCACCAGGGCGGTAAAATTGGTGTGGAGGTTCTGTGCATCCGAAAAAGCGCAGTGAACGGCGAAGGTTTCACTAAGCGTAAAGTGATTATACCAATCGATACTGAAAGCGAGCCTGTACAGATCCTCCCGGTTTCTGACCTTCCCTTTCGCAAGAATGAACAGAATCCTCGTTGCGGTTCTGCTCCAGAGGCAGGCCTTATATCCCATGGAGAAATCACCGGAGAAAAACACGCCGCCCTTTGTCTGTTTTGCGGACGCGGCGCCGAGATCGATGAGTTCTTTTTCAAGAACCGGTTCAGTGGCGCCGGCGGCGGCTGCGAAAAAATCATACTGCGTATCCATATAGATATCTTTATAGTATTATGCCGTTATTTAGGCAATCACCCCGCAAACAGGCTGGCGCAATCCGGTGGTATTAAGTATAGTTCTAGGCTATGAAGACAGTTGTCATTGTAGGCGCAAGCACCAAGAAGGACAGATATTCGTATAAAGCCTTGAACCTCCTTACGAAACAGGGGTACCGGGTTATTCCCGTCCATCCGGCCCATAGCGTCATCGCCGGAATTCCGGTTGTCAGGAGCTGCCGGGATATAAAGGAGCCCGTTCATACAGTAACCCTGTATGTAAACCGGGAGCATCTGGAACAGCAGTTGTCCGATATTCTGGCCTTACAGCCGGAGCGGATTATTTTCAATCCCGGTGCTGAATCCGATACGGCGTGGAAAATCTTTACGGATGCGGGCATACACTGCCTGCGGGCCTGTACGATTCTGCTCCTTACAACCGGCCAGTTCGACAAAGCATGAGGGGGAGAAAACCGATGGATGAAAAAGCCTTGCTCAAGGCCGCGGAAGAGGCGGCTCTTAATTCATATTCACCCTATTCGCGTTTCAGGGTGGGCGCCGCTATCCTTCTTGAGGACGGCAGTATCATTACAGGCACCAACGTGGAAAACAGGTCCTTCGGACTGACCAACTGCGCTGAACGGAGCGCCCTTTTTACGGCAATTTCATCAGGCCGGAAGGACTTTGCGGCCCTGGCGGTGGCCTGTCCGGATGCCCGGGAACCGGTATCGCCCTGCGGGGCCTGCAGACAGGCTTTGAGCGAGTTTACCTCCGGTGATTTTCCTGTTTATTACAAGGGTTCCGCGGATAAAGTGGTGAGGACCACCATGGGAGAGCTCCTTCCGGCAGACAGTCTCCACGATCTCAAAACCAGGGAACCTTAAGCAGAGTTCACTGAAACCTGATCTATACGGGCTGCCGGAGCCTTATCCATGCGGTTTACGATTTCGAGTTTTTTTCCTTCGTTCGGAGATCGTCCTCGAGCCTTGCCTTCCACACGTCTATCTTCTTTTTGATAACATCGATTTCGTCCATTTCGCCTAAAATCATATGGAGCCTTTTCAGGGCGGCCAGGTAGCTTATGGCAAGCTTGAAGTCATCGAGACGTTTGGTGGAAAGCTCGTACTTTTCGCGGTAGCGGTCCGCGGACTGCTGCAGTATTCTTTTGACCAGAATGATATGGGCCATGCGAATCTCGTAACCGTCAACCCGGGGGTCCATCCCGCCGACAAATGTCTTCAGATTAATGAAATTCTTGGCTATTGTCGCGTATCTGCCTTCAAGTTCGACAAAGGACCATCTCCATTTGGAATTCTCGCCGAAACTTTCCTCCAGGGCCTGGATGGAATAACCCAGTTTCTGGATGAGCAGATACCGCTTGTCCTCCCCGAAGCCTTCGATGTTTTCAAGGTTTTTCTCATAATCGGAAAAAGGCACGTCGATGTAATTGGTTACCACTTCTTCAAGGTAGATAAGACTTTTATAAATATCCTTCCTGGCATCGTTTAAATAATTTTCGTTTTTTATACCAAGGAGCACCATGGAAAGTTCGTTCATGAGCACATAGAAGGAGACACGGTTTAAAACTTCGTCCGCGAGAATGAGTTTTTTATATTCCGCGCCTGTTTCATCCGTCTGTATAACGAGGATAAGGCTCTTCTCCCTGCGCTGGATATCCTCGATGACGTTCTTGTATTCCGTTATACGTTCAAAATAGCGTTTTTTCGCCTCTACGCTGATCTTGCCCAAAGCCTCTTTCCACTCCTCTTTATGCAGACCCGTAGGTCTTTAGCAACTCTTCGGCATGAACCAGGGAAGCTTCCCCCCTGCTGTCTCCAGCAAGCATCCGGGCAATTTCCCTTACTTTCTGCTCGTTTGCAATCCGTACAACCTCCGTCCGGGTCCGGTTGTCCAGAATTTTCTTTTCCACCTTCAAATGATTATCGGCACGAACGGCTATTGAGGCAAGATG
>SPDA01000012.1 GCA_004525155.1 Spirochaetales bacterium | reverse complement strand
GAAAATGCCTGGAGGCTAGGGGCGTATCCATTGTCGCCTATACCATGAAAGCGGCGGGAATATCCTGTTCCGTAATAAGGGAAAACGAAATCGAGGAAAATCCCATGCGGGCGCCGGACAATGAAGCCGCAAAAGTCATGGTTAAAAGGATGGAAGAGCTCATGGCAGCGGGCGAAAGCGCGGGAGGCCTGGTTGAGTGCAGGATCCGGGGTGTAAAGGCCGGTCTCGGGGACCCCGTTTTTGAAAAACTCGACGCCTGCATCGCGAGGGCCGTGCTTTCCATCGGAGCGGTCAAGGGCATCGAGTTCGGTGCCGGTTTCAGCGCCGCGGATATGACAGGCAGTGAACACAACAGGCTGGGCGCCAACCATGCCGGCGGAATCCTGGCAGGCATCAGTACGGGGGAGGACATCGTCTTCAGGCTTGCGGTAAAACCGACGCCGTCCGTGTCAGTGCCGCAGGCCGCGGTGGATGCCCGGGGAAATCCGTCGGTTATTACCATAGAAGGCAGGCACGATCCGGTAATCTGCCCCAGGATTGTCCCGGTCGTGGAAGCCATGGCCTGCCTGGTTCTCGAAGATAACTATAAACTGCAGGCCGCTCTTCTTGCATAAAACCCTTATATTTCTTTTTGTATTTAATATTTCTGTGATATATTCTAGGTAAATCAAAAAAAGAGATAAAAATACTTTTGGAGGTGTTTAATGAAAAAAATACTATTGATAATTCTGATTATAGGCTTTTTATCAGCCGGGGTTTTTGCCCAGACCCAGGATTTTAACCTCGATGATATGAAAACGGCTTTTCAGGGCTTCATTACCAGCGTGGCGGATGCCCTTCCCATGGCTACCACGGTCGGGCTTCAGTGGTCCGACGCCTATATCGGTCAGTTTCCCGTATTTGGAGTGGGTCTGGCTGTCGGCGCGGCTTTGATACCCCTGGACAAGGTATTGCCGGCTTTTGAACCCCTTGGAGTTCCGACAATCGATCTGCCGATACCGCAGGAACTTTCGAGGCTTATCGGTTTTCCGTTTCCTGCCTGGGCTTTTGACGCCAGGCTCGGCGGGATTATCATTCCTTTTGACGTGGGGTTTAAAATCGGCTTTATTCCGCCGGTTGTGAGGGACAAGCTTACCGGAATTCTCCCCGCAGGGTTAAGTTATGACTACCTGCTCATCGGAGGCGATATCAGAATCCCCCTTATCAAGTCGACAAAAGGCGCTTTCAGGCCGAATTTGAGTATCGGCGGCGGATATACCTATTACAGGGGCGCTTTCACCTTTTCGCTTCCGGCCGGAACGGATCCCATAAGTTTTACACTTCCGGACCCCTCCGATCCCCTGACCACGGTCGATTACACGTATAAATTGTCAGACCCGGAAATAAATCTGTTCTGGGACGCGCACGTCATCGATCTGAAGGCGCAGTTTAGTCTCAAACTGCTCTGGCTCCTTACTCCGTACATCGGTGTCGGAGGGTCCTACGCCAGGGCTAACGCCGGAGGCGGTCTTGTAACCCAGCTTCTCGACGGTAACGACAATGTTGTCGATCCCGCAACGGATCCGACCTTACAGTACATCAAAGAGGCTTTGACGGCTTTGGGACAGGGACAGGAAGCTCTCTTTTCCGCTTCGGGTTTCAATGTAGCCAGTTACGTCAACGGCTGGTCTTTCCGGGCTTACGGCGGTTTGTCCGTAAACCTGTGGTTAATAAAGATAGACGCCTCGATTATGTACAATTTTATAGACGGTTCCCTGGGCGCCATGGCGGGTCTAAGGATACAGCTCTAATCCGCGCACAAAAAAAGGCTGCCGTATAACGGCAGCCTTTTTTATTTTCTTCGATAAACCCTCAAGCCAGCGATCCCGAATACACGAAATCCCAGCTGACCGGGACCTTCACTTTTTTGCCTGATTCCGATGTAAAAACCACCTCACCTTTGCCGAAAGAGGCGCTCTTCACCCTGTCGAAACCCTTGGGAACAAGGGCGGCTCCCTGAATATAATTGATGGAATAAGGTTTTGCTTTGGAGAGAGTAACGGAGGTGGCTATGCCTGCCTTGTTCAGTACATTGGGCTTGGCCGAGCCGCCCAGACCCTCTGCCATGAAGGCGCAGATATCTTCCAGGCCCAGGCATAGGGTCCTGCTGCTCCAGGGCGCACCGTGCCGTCCCCGGTTTTCCCTCCACATGAGGGTTGTGGGCAGTTTTACGGGGTCCTTGAGCGAAAACCATAGATACCCTTCGGCCGGCAGCACTGCCGCAGTCCAGGCCGGCGTTTTCCCCGTTTTTGCGAAGACGCCGAGGATGTCAACGAAGCCTTTCCTGTTCGGGTACACGCTGCAGTCGGTGTAGGGCATGTCTTTCCAGAGAGTCGGGACTTTTGCCAAGGAGGTGAACTTCTTGCCGGAAGCGAGGGAATAATACTCCTTATCCCCGGAGAAGGTTTCCGGGATGGACCTTCCGTTGGTGAGACCGTAATGGATGGGGCTAGTGGAGATGAGCATGGCGCCTTCCCTGTCGGGTACTTTAAGGGTTGCGTGATGACCGGGAGCCATGGGACCCGTGTAGCCTGAAAGGGTGTGGCAGAGATATACGGCGTTATGCCCCTTCTTGAGCAGCAGTTTCTTTTCCACCTTGCCGGGCCGTATCTTGGTTTTCATGGATACCGTCAGGCTGGCAATGCCGTCCTTTTCCGCTGCGGCCTCGAGGGTCCAGTTGCCGTTTGCGGTCTCCCCATGGATGGGGTGAACCTCTTTCTTGTAGGCACCCCCGCCGAAGGGACAGCAGAAAAAATCACCCCGCAGCACATTGAGAATATCGATATCCGTGGGATTCTTTTCATTATGCCAGGGATTTATGAAATAGGGTTCGACAGGGGTCTTTGTGTTGCGGAAAAATGTGACCGGAGCCATGTGGCCGCCCTTTACCGTAAGGTAAAGTTCAACCGACTCCGTGGATATCCCCCAGGAAGGCTGGTTGAACATGCTTTTTTCTACTGGTTTCATGATGGTATCTCTTCTCCTTGAATAATCAATATAAGCAGTCAGGGCTGCTTTGTTTCCTGATCGATAATGACCACATGGGAAATAACGCAGACTGTGTTGTAAATCGGGGAGATAGTGAGATTCGCGCTGTATTCTCCTGCACCATTTCCCAGATTTATCATCATATTTCCCTGCCACGGGGTGCCGGTTGAGAGGGTTTTCTGAATCTGCCGGTAAACAGGGTCCGTGTAAAAGTCCGTGGCAAGTTCATAGACATTTTTCCCGAGAATTAGTTCGGGGCGGGTCAGGCGGGTCCGGAAAAAATGAGGATTGGCGTATTCTATTATGTTTTCGGCATTTATTATGAGCAGAGAAAGAGGAAGCTGATCTACCGTCTGGTACAGTTTCCGTATCATTTCTTCGGATTTTCTCCGATCTGAGATATTGCGGATAATACCGACGGTACCGGTGAAAAAACGTTCCCCGAGTTTTTGACGGTAATGGCCTGTTGCGCTTACTTCGCCATAGGCTATGATGGAACCTATAACAGGGTTTTCCTGGCTGCGGGCCTTTTTATTGTCCGCGATGAAGATTTCAAGGCCGTTTGTTTTTCTTTCCCCGCAGCGGCGTTCGTCGAAAAGTTTAGGCGCCCCTGCATCCCCGGTAACCTTGCCCTTCAGTTTGACAAGCGCCTGTTTCCTGCCGAAGTCGGTTCCCTCATCCGCGTAAACAAGCTCCGTAAAATGCCTGCCGATTATCTCCTCAGGATGGAAGCCGAGAACTTTTATGGCGGCATTGACAAACTGGAAATACCCGTTCGGATCCAGTTTGTACACGATGTCCGGTATGGCCTGGACCAGCTGTTCATACCGTTTTTCGCTCATATGAATTATATCTTCAGAAGTTGCCTGAATTTCAGTGCTGCGGAGAATCTTCCGGATGGTAACAGGCAGCAGGGAAAGGTACTTCTCTTCCTCATCCTTTATAATGAAATCCGCCGCGCCCATATTCACGGCCTGGACGATGTGTTCCTCGCTGCCCATATCCGCCAGCAGGACCACGGGGGTGGACCCGGTTAATTTAAGAAGATCGAGGATGGTGCCGCCCTCGAGCCAGTAATCGGCCAGGATAAGGTCAGGTTCATCCCTCGAAAGTATGGCCTGCAAATTTTCAAGGCCGGGATACCGCGAGAGGGCATACGATAACCGCCGGACCGAACACAGGGAACGGAATTTCTCAAACCGTATTTCATTATCCGAGAGAAATACTATCGATAAACCATCCATGATGGTGTCAGTATACTATAATTGTCTGTCGGCCGCCATACATTTTTTATTTTTACCGCCGGCGGGACACGGTATTTTGAAACGTCCGGGCCTGCGTTTCTATACCGGCAACTATTCTGCTTGACAAAAGCGGCGATGTTTGGTAGTTTCTTGCGGATATATAAAGTTATCCGCAAGTGCCCTTGTAGCTCAGCCGGTAGAGCACCTCCATGGTAAGGAGGGGGTCATCGGTTCAAATCCGATCGAGGGCTTTCTTGTTGACACTCATTGGAAGATTCTCTATAATGATTTTCCCGTTGGTTTAAGGAGAGGGTGTAATGGCGAAGGCAAAAAAAGGTAACGTAGAAATAATTGCTCTGCAGTGTACCGAGTGCAAGCGGCGAAATTATACAACGAAAAAGAATAGAAAGAATACCCAGAGCAAGATGGAGTTCAATAAATTCTGTAAATTCGACAAGCGTCATACTCTTCATAAAGAAACAAAAGTTAAGTAGTTGTTCCTAGGCCAGTAGCTCCAACGGCTAGAGCGCCGGTCTCCAAAACCGGATGTTGTAGGTTCGAATCCTACCTGGCCTGGATTCCTTCAGGAGCAGTGTATGAAAAAGATTGCCCAGTTTTTCAAAGAAAGTTTTTCTGAACTAAAAAAGGTAGTATGGCCGAGCAGGTCGGAGGTTGCGTCATCCACAAAGGTTGTACTGATATCGGTTATCATTTTTGCAGTGATTCTCGGTCTGGTGGATTTTCTGCTGCTTTTCGGTATCGACTTGGTATTTTAAGCAGGTGGCAGGAAATGCAGGTAGATAATGGCTAAGGGGTGGTACGTATTACATACCTATTCCGGGTATGAAAACAAGGTCGAGAAGCACATAAGAAAGCTGATGGAAGATAACGTTCTTACGGAGTATGTCACGGACATCAAGGTGCCGTCGGAGGACATTGTCGAAGTCAAGGACGGGAAGAAGAAAATCATCAGCCGGAAATTCCTTCCAGGTTATATCCTCCTGGAAATGGACCTTCCCGAAAGAGACTGGAAGATACCCTGCGCCCATATAAAAAAGATCCAGGGGGTTTCCGGATTTGTCGGTTCTGTCGGCGGTGCCCGACCCCAGCCCATTTCGGCGGAAGAGGCCAGATCCATCCTGCAGAAAGCCGGCGAACTTAAAGCGGAAAAAGTCGTCAAGACCAGGCAGACCTATGAAGCCGGGGAAACAATCCGGATAATAGAAGGTCCTTTTGAAAGTTTCACGGGTACTGTGGAAGAGTGGAACGCTGAAAAGGGTAAAATGCGGGTCATGGTCGGTATTTTCGGCAGGGTGACGCCAGTTGAAGTGGATTTTTCACAGGTCGAGAAGATATAATCTGCCGAAACCCGGCGGTGTGTGTATATTATAGTGAAGAATTTCACCGGTTGCGGTGAAATTCTTCAAGCTGAAGACCGGCTTGCCCGTCTTCAGCCGGGAGTCTGTTCGATAGAAACAGACGTTTGTACCACATGAAGAACGGTTCGTGCCGGCTGTTCTTCGCAAAGGAGATTGCACATGGCAAAAAAGAAGATTACTGCAGTTATAAAACTGCAGGTACCAGCGGGTAAGGCAACACCCGCGCCTCCGGTAGGTCCGGCTCTCGGCCCGCACGGAGTCAGCGCACCCCAGTTTGTGCAGCAGTTAAACGAGCGCACAAAAAGCCTGGAACAGGGGCTCACCATCCCGGTGGTTATTACTGTCTACGGGGACAAAACCTTCAGTTTCATCACGAAAACCCCGCCCGCCGCTGTACTTCTAAAAAAAGCTTGCGGTTTGGAGAAGGGGTCGCCGCAGTCAAACAAGGTGAAAGTGGCCACGATATCCAGGGCCAAGCTCAAGGAAATCGCGGAACTGAAAATGCCCGACCTGAATGCGAATGATGTGGAAGCGGCCATGATGATAATAAAAGGCACCGCCAGGAGCATGGGTGTCGAGGTGGAGGGCTGATGTCATGAAACATGGAAAGAAGTATCAGGAATCCATAAAAAAGTTCGACAAGCAGGTTCTCTACCCCTATGAAAAGGCAATTCAGCTCGTCAAGGAGCTGGCTTATGCGAAATTCGACGAAACCCTTGAATTATCGATACATCTCAACCTTAAAAAGAACGCCTCTGTAAGAGACACCCTTGTAATGCCCCACCAGTTTACCAAGGAAAAGAAAATTCTGGTTTTCGCCAAGGGTGAAAAAGCAACGGAAGCTTCCGAGGCTGGTGCAGCTTTTGTCGGTGATGACGACCTTATAGAAAAGATTAAGGGAGGCTGGCTGGATTTCGACGTTGCAGTAGCGACGCCGGACATGATGAAGGACGTTGGCCGTCTCGGTCAGATTCTCGGAAGACGGGGGCTCATGCCTAACCCGAAAACCCAGACTGTTACCTTCAATATCAAGGAAGCCATCGCGGAGCTCAAAAAAGGCCGTGTTGAATACAGGGCGGACAAAACCGGTATCGTGCATCTTCCCGTAGGTAAAATATCGATGGAGCCGGAGAAAGTTCTGGAAAATGTCTCAGCGGTTGTATCGGAAGTTGAAAAAAAGCGGCCTCAGGATACCAAGGGAGATTTCGTTCTCTCCATCGGCCTTTCTTCAACCATGGGACCAGGCGTAAAAGTATCCATTAAGGATACAGGTAAAGGAGAATAAGCATGACTGCCACGGACAAAAAAATTCAGAAAACTAAACTGGAAGCGGTAGCCAAATTAAAGGACAAATTCGGTGAATCCAATGATTTTATCTTCACCGATTACCGCGGGCTTACTGTTCACCAGATAACCAGTGTACGGAACAAGCTTCGCAGTCAGGAAACGGAATTCAAGGTGCTGAAAAACCGTTTTGCGAAGATTGCCTTCAATCAGCTTGACTATAATGACCTGGGAGATACCCTCTTCGGCCCTACGGCGGTAGCCATGTGCAAAGCGGAATCCGGGCCGATCGTCAAAGCCCTTTTTGATTTTACCAAGGATACCCCGCTCAAGATAAAGGGCGGCCTTATTGCCGGAAAGCTCCTCTCTGCGGCGCAGATGGACGCGTATTCTAGGCTCCCGGGAAGGCTGGAGCTTCTCTCTTCCCTCATGAGAACCATGCAGGCGCCTCTGCAGAATTTTGTGTACGTCCTGAACGGCGTCACTACCAAACTTGTACGGACTCTGCAGGCTGTAGCAGATAAAAAAGCAGCAAGCTAAACCAAAGTGCGGCATCAGTCTTCGCATAGTCATGCTCATGCCGACTTTATACATTAAGGAGAGAAGATAATATGGCTACATTGAAAAAAGAAGATGTGCTCGAGGCTATTGCCGGCATGACGGTCCTGGAAGTATCGGAACTCGTCAAGGCAATGGAGGAAAAATTCGGCGTTACCGCTGCCGCTCCCATGGCTGTTGCCGCAGGACCCATGGCAGGCGCAGCTGCTCCGGCGGAAGCTGTCGAGGAACAGACTGAATTTGACGTTATCCTCAAAGGCATCGACGAAACCAAAAAGATTCCCGTAATTAAAGAAGTGCGGGCAATCACCGGTCTGGGACTTAAAGAAGCCAAAGACCTCGTCGAGGCGGGCGGCAAAACTGTAAAAGAAGCCGTATCCAAGGAAGAAGCTAACGCCATCAAAGAAAAGCTGGTAGCGGCTGGCGCGGTAGTTGAACTTAAATAAAAGAACTTTCAAGTTTAACATCATTTTATTCTCATCAACCGCCGGTCCATTCAGGATCGGCGGTCTATTCTTGTCTTGGAGGGACGGTGAATGGCTAATACAGAGACCAGAATAAACAGGGCATATATCGGCAAAGAGTACATGGAAGTCATGGAATTGCCGGGGCTTATTGATATTCAGCTGGACTCATACGAGCGGTTTCTTCAAAGGGAACGCCTGAAGAGGGGAGAATCGCCTCAACTCACAGGCCTCGAAGATGTTTTTCAGTCTGTATTCCCCATCGAAAGTCCCAACGGAGACATGTCCCTTTCTTTCGACTATTATTCTCTCGACGAAGCTGCGGTAAAAATGTCGGAATCCGAATGCAAGCAGAAAGGCGCCTCCTTCGCGCTTCCGATAAAGGCAAGAATAAACCTCATTTTCCACGAAACCGGAGAAATCCGGCAGAAAGACATCTACATGGGAGACATTCCCCTCATGACAGAGAGGGGAACCTTCATCATAAACGGTGCTGAGCGGGTAGTGGTAAGCCAGATTCACCGTTCGCCCGGGGTAATTTTTTCTCATGAGAAAGGGGTGTACTCCTCCCGCATAATTCCCTACCGCGGTTCGTGGCTCGAATTCGAAATTGATCAGAAAAAAGAACTCATTTTCGCGAAAATCGACAGAAAGAAGCGGATTCTGGGCACCCTGTTTCTGCGCGCCCTTGGATTCGATTCGCGGGAAAAAATAATACAGCTTTTCTACAAGACGCAGAAAATTAAAATTTCCGAAAACCGGGAAGAACGTGAACAGTTCATCGGCAAGGTCTTTGCCAAGGCGGTTTTCGCCGTTATTGACGGAGAAGAAAAACGGCTTTACCGGGCGGGGGACAAGATTCATCCCCACGATATGGAGGAACTCCTTCATTCCGGCATTAAGACCGTGGAAATCATAGATTTCAGCCCGAAAACATCCCTCAATTCGCAGATTATCCTCAACTGTTTTGAACGGGAAGAAATTAAATACGCCAGAGACGAAAGCGGTTCCGATGAACCTACCAAGGAAGAGGCCATTGTCGCGGTGTATGCCGTGCTCATGCCCGGCGAACCCATATCGCCGGATGCCGCGGAAAAGGACCTCAATTCCATGTTTTTTACCGCCCGCAGGTACGATATGGGGGAAGTAGGGCGGTACAAACTCAACAAGAAGTTCGATTATGAGCCGCCCCTGATGGACCATGTTCTTTCCAGGGAAGATATCGTCAACACCATGCTTTACCTCATCAAGGTCTATATCGGCGAGTCCAATGTGGACGATATAGATCACCTGGGGAACAGAAGAATCCGTTCCGTCGGCGAGCTTCTTGCCAATCAGCTCAAGACTGCTTTTGCGAGGATGGAGAGGATTGCCAAGGAAAGAATGTCCCTCAAGGAAACGGACACTATAAAACCCCAGGACCTTGTATCCATAAAGCCCATTGTGGCATCGATAAAGGAATTTTTTGGTTCCAGCCAGCTTTCCCAGTTCATGGACCAGGTGAATCCTCTGGCGGAGCTTACCCATAAGCGGCGGCTCAACGCACTCGGTCCCGGCGGGCTGTCGAGGGACAGGGCGGGGTTCGAGGTAAGGGACGTCCATTACAGCCACTACGGACGGATGTGTCCCATAGAAACGCCGGAAGGTCCGAATATCGGGCTTATTGTGAGTCTCGCGAACTATACAAGGGTAAACGAATACGGTTTCCTGGAAACTCCCTATCGCAAGGTCGTGATGGGCAAAGCAACCACGGACATTGAATACCTTTCCGCCATGGACGAGGAAAAATACTTTATCGCCCAGGCCAACGCGCCAATCGACAAAAAGGGCGTGTTCAAGGCGAAACTCGTTTCAGTCAGAAAGGGCGGAGACTATACGGTCAAGGCGCCCGAAGACTGCCAGTACATGGATGTTTCACCGAAGCAGGTTATTTCCGTAAGCACCTCTCTTATTCCATTTCTGGAACACGACGATGCCAACAGGGCCCTTATGGGTTCCAATATGCAGCGGCAGGCTGTGCCTCTCGTTTTCCCTGAACCGCCCCGGGTGGGTACGGGAATGGAGGCAAAAACCGCGTACGATTCCGGAGTCATCGTAAAGGCCAGAAGGGCCGGGACTGTGGAGTATGTAACCTCGAGAAAAGTCATCATCGCGCCGGACAGCCCGGCCAACAAAAAGGAAAGGGACGAATACGAGCTTCTGAAATACCAGAGAACAAACCAGGATACGAGCTTCAACCAGCGGGCCCTCGTTTCCCTGGGTGAGCATGTGGATAAGGGCGGCGTTCTGGCTGACGGTCCGGCGACCGCTTTCGGCGAGCTCTCACTGGGAAGAAATGTACTCGTGGGATTCGTACCCTGGAACGGTTATAACTTTGAAGACGCAATTCTGATTTCCGAAAAACTGGTAAAAGACGATATTTTCACGTCAATACATATAAAGGAATTCAGCGTTGAAGTCCGGGAAACGAAGCTCGGGCCCGAAAAAATAACGAGGGATATTCCAAATACCAACGAGAAAGCCCTCGAGCAGCTGGACGAGGAAGGGGTCATCCGTGTCGGAGCGAAAGTAGGTCCCAATTACATCCTTGTCGGCAAGGTTACACCCAAATCGGAAACCGAAACCACTCCTGAATTCAAGCTTCTCAACTCCATATTCGGTGAAAAGGCGAAAGAAGTCCGGGATACTTCCCTCAGGGTGCCCCATGGCACGGAAGGCATCGTTATAGATGTGCGGAGGCAGAAACGTTCGGAGGGTGACGATCTCAACCCCGGCGTGGACGAGGTAGTTAAGGTGCTTATCGCCACCAAGCGCAAACTGCAGGAAGGAGACAAGATGGCCGGGCGGCACGGCAATAAGGGTGTCGTAGCCCGGGTGCTGCCGGAAGAAGACATGCCTTTCCTCGAAGACGGCACCCCGCTGGATATCTGTTTAAACCCGCTGGGTGTTCCATCCCGTATGAACCTGGGCCAGATTATGGAAACACAGCTGGGTTGGGCCGGCCTCAAGCTTAACGAATGGTATTCGACCCCGGTTTTCCAGTCCGCCACCAACGAACAGATTATAGAAAAGCTGAAAGAGGCGGGTCTGCCGGCCAACAGCAAGGCTGTGCTCCATGACGGAAGGACCGGGCAGGCTTTTGAAAATGCGGTCACCGTTGGGTACATGTACATGCTGAAACTTCACCACCTGGTGGATGACAAGATGCACGCCCGTTCCACGGGGCCCTATTCCCTCGTTACCCAGCAGCCCCTAGGCGGAAAAGCCCAGTTCGGCGGACAGAGGCTGGGTGAAATGGAAGTCTGGGCACTGGAGGCCTACGGGGCAGCCAACACCCTTCAGGAACTCCTTACCATAAAATCCGATGATATGAACGGAAGGGCAAAGATCTATGAAAGTATCGTAAAGGGTGAACCGGCAACTTCAGCTGGCGTTCCCGAGTCATTCAATGTACTGGTTCAGGAACTCCGCGGATTGGCCCTGGACATATCCATTTTCGATTCCAGAGGCAAGCAGATTCCCCTGACCGAAAGGGACGAGGAATTAATAAACCGGCAGGGAAGCCATTTTTAGGGCTAACAGGAAGGAAAAGTATGAGAGAAATCCAGGATTTTGATAATATTATAATTAAACTCGCTTCCCCGGTGCAGATCCGGGCATGGTCCTACGGCGAGGTGAAAAAACCTGAAACTATCAATTACCGGACCCTTCGGCCGGAGAAAGACGGGCTTTTCTGTGAAAGGATTTTCGGCACCACCAAGGAATGGGAATGCTACTGCGGAAAATTCAAATCCATCCGCTACCGGGGGGTAATATGCGACCGGTGCGGCGTTGAGGTTACCCATTTCAAGGTCCGCAGGGAAAGGATGGGCCATATAGAGCTCGCATCCCCTGTGTCCCATATCTGGTATTACCGGTCCGTGCCTTCCCGTATGGGTCTGCTGCTCGATCTTTCCATAGCCGCGCTGCGGTCGATCCTGTATTACGAGAAATACGTGGTCATCGAATCCGGTGATACTGACCTGAAAAAAATGCAGCTCCTGACCGAGGATGATTTCAATGAATGCCGTGAACGTTACGGCATGAGCTTCTCCGCCGGCATAGGCGCGGAAGCTATCCGGACTTTGCTGGAAAACCTCGACCTGGATGCCCTCTCTTCCGAACTTAGGGTAAAAATGATTGAAAAGGGCGTCAAGGCGGACAAGCGCCTGCTCAAACGGATAGAAATTGTCGAGAATTTTAAAAATTCGGGCAACAAGCCCGAGTGGATGATTCTCGATGCCATACCTGTCATCCCGCCGGAACTGCGGCCCATGGTGCAGCTTGAAGGCGGCCGTTTCGCAACCTCGGACCTGAACGACCTTTACAGACGCGTTATTAACAGGAACAACAGGCTGAAAAGGCTCATAAACCTGAATGCACCGGACATCATCATACGCAACGAAAAACGGATGCTCCAGGAAGCAGTGGACGCACTCTTTGACAATTCGAAAAAGAAGCGTGTAGTGAAGGGCGCTTCCAACAGGCCGCTTAAGTCCCTCTCGGACATGCTCAAGGGAAAACAGGGGCGGTTCAGACAGAATCTGCTCGGCAAGCGCGTCGATTATTCCGGCCGGTCCGTTATTGTTGTAGGCCCGGAACTGAAACTGCACCAGTGCGGCCTGCCGACCAAGATGGCCCTGGAACTTTTCAAACCCTTCATCATGAAAAAGCTTGTGGAACGGGGAGTCGTATACAACATAAAGAAAGCGAAAACCCTGGTAGAGCAGGCAACGCCGGAGGTTTTTTCCATTCTTGACGATGTGGTGCGGGAACATCCCATACTGCTTAACAGGGCGCCGACCCTGCACAGGCTCGGAATCCAGGCTTTTGAACCGGTGCTCGTGGAAGGAAAGGCAATTAAACTGCATCCGCTGGTCTGTCATGCCTACAATGCGGATTTTGACGGAGATCAGATGGCTGTTCATGTGCCCCTGACCCAGGCGGCCCAGATTGAATGCTGGACGCTGATGCTTTCGGTCAATAACCTTTTAAACCCCGCCAACGGGGCGCCCATCGTGTTTCCCTCCCAGGACATGGTCCTCGGCATAAACTATCTGACCAAGGAGATGCCGGGAATCAAGGGAGAGGGCAAGATATTCAGCTGTGTGGAAGAGGTGCTCATGGCCGTAGATGTCAGGGCCATAAGCTATAACGCGCTTATCAAGGTGCCTTTCGACGGCAAGATGATAGAAACAACGGCGGGCAGAATAATTCTTAACGAAGAAATGCCGAAGGGTGTGGAGTATATCAACCATGCCCTGGGAGACAAGGAACTGCGTGCCCTTGTCGCACACTGTTTCAAGGACTACGGTCCCTACAAGACCGTGGAAGTCCTGGATGCCATCAAGAACCTCGGTTTCAAGTATGCCACAATTTTCGGAGCCACCATCGGCATGGACGATATCGTTATCCCCTCGGAAAAGGCGGAAATGATGCAGAAGGCCTCCTCCGAGGTCGAGGCCATTCACGGTCAGTACCTGCAGGGCCACATAACACAGGAAGAACGGTACAACAGGGTAGTCGAAGTATGGAGCAAGACAAACGAAGACCTGACAGCGGTGCTCATGAAAACCCTAAAGGAAGATCGCGCAGGGTTCAACCCCGTATACATGATGGCCAATTCCGGCGCAAGGGGAAGCAGGACGCAGATTCGTCAGCTTTCCGGTATGCGCGGTCTCATGGCTAAACCTTCCGGCGACATCATAGAACTTCCCATCCAGTCCAACTTTAAAGAAGGATTGTCCATTATCGAATTCTTCATTTCCACGAACGGTGCCAGAAAAGGACTTGCAGACACGGCCCTTAAAACAGCGGATGCCGGTTATCTGACCAGGCGTCTCGTCGATATTGCCCAGGACGTGGTGGTAAACGAACAGGACTGCGGGACAATCAACGGTATAGAAATGCGGGCCCTCAAAGACGGCGAGGAAATCGTCGAGTCCTTAAGCGACAGGATTATGGGCCGATTCACGCTGGAGCGGGTCAAGCACCCCATCACCGGTGAAGTACTGGTGGATGTGAATGAGGAAATCTCCGACGATCTTGCCCAGGCTATCGAATATCTCGGTATCGAGACCGTGCGGATTCGTACGGTTTATACCTGTGAAGCGAAACACGGCGTCTGCAGAATGTGCTACGGCAGAAACCTGGCAACCCACAAGCAGGTGGAAATGGGAGAGGCGGTAGGAATTATCGCGGCCCAGTCCATCGG
>SPDA01000471.1 GCA_004525155.1 Spirochaetales bacterium | reverse complement strand
CTCATGCGTACGGGAAGGGGACAGATTTTCTTCGGCAAATACCTGGGCAGCCTGCTGTCCATATTTATCATGCTTTTTATTCTATTCGTTTCCGTGATTTTATACATGCAGTTAAAACTCCGGCTGTACGATACCCTGCGGGTCGTTTCCTGGGGATTTTCAGGATTCTTGAGGTTTTTCCTGCTCTCCATACCTGTGGCCGCCCTCGGCATCCTTTTTTCGAGTCTCACCAATTCCGGAATCGGCGCCCTGGGGCTCGGTATCGGTTCCCTCGTTCTTATCCCCGGATTTGGATCGATTTTTTCACGGTTCTGGCAGCCCGTTCAATTCATCGGTTTTCTTCTTCCCACCCGGGCGGCATATTTCATGTTTCACCCGGAATGGTGGGTTTCGCTTCTGGCCAGCCTCGGCATGTTCGTCTACGGCGGCGTTTATCTTTACCTCGGGTATCTTCACTTCATGAGGCGGGATTTATAATGATGCGGGCGTTAACTGTAGACCATGTTTCAAAAGTATTTCCGGCAGTAAAAGCCCTGGACGACGTCACCATGGAAATCCCCAGGGGTTCCGTTTACGGCGTGCTCGGACCGAACGGCGCGGGCAAGACAACCCTGTTTTCCGTAATAGCGGGGTTCCTGCGCCCCACAAGGGGTTCTGTGACGATTGGAGATCTTCCCCCGGGCGTAATACCCCTCGGACGAATCGGCGTTCTGCCCCAGGATGCCCTGTTCCAGTCCAACATTCCCATCATCGATCAGCTCCTGTATTTCCTCAAGCTCCTCGGTTTCAGCAGGAAACAGTCGCTCCTCGAACTGGGAAGGGTCATGGACCTGGTGGGGCTCACCTCGGTTTACTACAGGGAGGCCGCCACCCTTTCCCACGGGATGTATAAAAGGCTCGCTCTTGCCCAGGCCTTTCTGGGCAAACCGGACATCCTCATACTCGACGAACCGACAGCAGGACTCGATGTCGTTACCGCAAGGGAGATAAGGGAAAGCATAAAGCGCTCCAGGGGACTGGCCACCATCCTCGTCAGTTCGCACAACATGTCGGAAATGCAGGAACTCTGCGACCACGTTGCGGTATTAAACCGGGGAACTATCGTTTCCATCGGCCCCGTGAATGAAGTAGCCGGTTCCGCCCTTTCCGTGTCGATGACCTTAAACCGTGAACTGACCGAGGAGGAACTTGCCTCCTTCCGCGGGCTTGCCGGCGACGGGGCCCTTACTGGAAGCGCGGAAATAATCAGGACAGACCCCATGGTCTACAGAATCCTTTTTCCCGTTCATCTGTCCCCGGAGGAGGCGGACGCTACCATGCGGGAGCTGCAGAAACTTCTGCTGTCCTGGAATATTCTTCTGCGGTCGGTGCAGGAGGACAACCGGATAGAGAACCTGTACCGCCGGGCAACAACCCCGAATAAAAGTGAATGAGTGCCTGCGGCGGGGCTTCCGTCCCCGTTTCCAGGCAGGCTGCAAAGAGATGACTTTTTTGTCAGGCATAGTGTGCCACTACGCACATAATTTCCTGTTCCGGTACTTGTCCCGGCCGGGAATCGAATGCGTAAACAAAAATTAAAATAACCTCCGCCATCTTCCTCTTTTTTCCGCTTTGCTGTAGTATCCTGCCATGAATATCGACCCAACGATGTATGAACAGCGCTGTGCAATTGCCGGACAGCCTGGTCTGGTGATATGGCTGACAGGCCTTTCCGGCGCCGGGAAATCCTCCATCGCCCAGGTCCTGGAACGGAGGCTGCTGGAGGAAAAAAAACTTGTTTACCGCCTTGACGGTGATATGCTCCGCACCGGGCTAAACTCGGATCTCGGTTTTTCAAAACAGGACAGGGACGAGAATATCCGGCGCATTGCGGAAGTGGCTGCCATCCTTCAGGACGCGGGGATTATCGTGCTGGTTTCGGCCATTTCCCCCTACCAGGCCATGCGTGACTATGCCAGAAAAAGAATCAGAGAAAACTGCTATGTGGAAGTATACGTGTATGCGGACCTTGCAACCTGCAAGGAAAGGGACCCCAAGGGTCTGTACGAAAAAGCTATGAGAGGGGAAATACCTGACTTTACAGGCGTATCCGCTCCTTATGAAGAACCCCTTTCGCCGGAATTGACCATTGATACGACTTTGATGAGTATTGAAGATTCTGCGGAGAAGGTTCTTGCGCTGGTGAGACCGAAAATAACGAGGGAAAAGTTCTAGGTTTCCAGGGCCCTGCTAAAGGGCCGCCAGAGCCTCTTTCTTCTTTCCGTGTTTTACCGCTGCGCGGCATTGTTTGCAGATGGTTATTTTTTTACCTTCCACTTCCTGCTCATAAACCACTTTAATACCGGAACGGCTGCACACGGGACATGTTCCCCTGCCCCTGTTTTTAAACTCAATCATTCCGCTCCCTCTATGTGCTTTGGACATGTTATCTCCTTGAATTATAATCCTAAACGGTGCTGAAGTATAATCAGGGCCGGGTGAAAAGTCAATACATGCCGACTGTACCCGCGCCGGCCTTTACATCCGGCGGGCGGATGAGTATATTGTTACGTACAGCCTTATGCCTGATTTTGTCCACCTTCACAATCACTCGGATTATTCCCTTTTGGACGGCGCCTCCTCCATAACGTCTCTTGCGGCCAGGGCCCGTTCTCTGGGCATGAAGCACCTGGCCCTTACCGACCACGGAAATCTCTTCGGCCTTCTGCCGTTTTACAAGGAATGCGTAAAACAGGAGATAAACCCGATTTTAGGCTGTGAATTTTATGTGGCGCCGGAATCGCGGTTTATAAAAACCGGTTCCGAGGACGGCAACAAGTACCATCACCTTATCCTCCTGGCCAGAAACCTGGAAGGTTACAGAAACCTCATCAAGCTCGCTTCCTTTTCCTATACGGAAGGGTTTTATTACAAACCCAGGATAGATTACGAGCTGATG
>SPDA01000679.1 GCA_004525155.1 Spirochaetales bacterium | reverse complement strand
GTGGCGATAATCCCCAGAGTCGTGTTCCTTTGAAAAACCGGGGCAGGTGAACGGGGATTCCGCATCATCGTGGCTGCGCAGCCCGGAAAAATTTTTTTCTCCCGGTCCCAGGCCCCGGCGACTATCCTGCCCGAAGAAGGTTCGAGAATGTCCCCGAAACAGTTGACAACAACCAGGGCCCCCACGGTTATCCCTCCGGCGCTTATGCTTGCAGTACCGAGACCCCCTTTCATAAGGAATCTGTCCCCCAGGGCTTTACCGATGCTGGCCCCCGTACCGGCGCCCAGGTTTCCGCACCTGCTTTCGGCTGCCGAGGCATTACCGCAAGCCTTGTAGCCCATGGCCTTGTCCGGCCGTACGGAACTCGAACCCGCGGACAAATCGAAGATAACGGCCCCCGGAACGATGGGAACCCGCGCCGGACCCGTGTCGAAGCCCTGTTCATTCTCTTCGAGAAACTGCATGACCCCGCTGACTCCGTCCAGGCCGTAGGCACTGCCGCCGCCTAGATAGACGGCATGGATATGCCCGATGATGTTTTCCGGATTGAGTGAGTCGATTTCCCTGGTACCGGGCGCTCCGCCGCGCACATCGGCGCCGGTAACTGCGCCCTCGGGAAACAATACAACTGTGCATCCGGTCCCGGCTTCGTCATCCTGAGCATGTCCGACCAGAATGCCGGGAACATCGGTTAAAGCGTCATACATATATGCTGATGACAATAAAACAGGCCGTGATGATTGTCAACGAATAATCGGGACATGTTGAATTTTTAAGCGCTTTGCTTTAATGTGTCAGTGAAAATCATATTCTCTGGAAAAAACAATAATGTAGGCGGGCATAGATGAGTGTACATCCGGAAACGACAAAGAAACTTATGATATCGGATCTCTTGAGAATGAAGGAAGAAAAAACAAAGCTGACCATGATTACGGCCTATTCCTATCCCCAGGCCCTGGTCGTGGATGAGGCGGGTATTGATATTATCCTCGTGGGGGACAGCCTGGGCATGGTGGAACTGGGGTACAAGGATACGGTGCCGGTGACCATGGACGAGATGCTCCATCATACCAGGGCCGTGGTCAGGGCGGTTAAAAGGGCCCATGTTGTCGGAGATCTGCCCTTCATGTCCTACAATATTTCGATGGAACAGGCCGTGACCAACGCCGGTATTCTCTACAAGGACGGCGGGGCGGACAGTGTAAAGCTCGAAGGCGGTCAGGACATGGCGCCGGTGGTGCGGGCCATACACAAGGCGGGCATACCGGTCTTCGGACACATCGGTCTGACGCCCCAGACAGCGGCCCTTCTCGGCGGGTTCAAGGTCCAGGGCAAATCCCTCGACGACGCGAAAAAGGTTATTGACGATGCCCTGGCGCTGGAAGATGCGGGAGCTTTCGCCCTGATACTCGAGGCAATACCAAAACAGCTGTCGAAACTCATCACCGAAAAAGTGAAAATACCCACCGTCGGTATAGGAGGGGGGGTGCACTGCGACGGCCAGGTTCTGGTCTTTCACGATCTTCTGGGGCTGTTCAAGCGCTTTACGCCGAAATTCGTCAAGGTATACGCTGACATGTATTCCCTGCAGATCAAGGCGGTAAAGGAGTTCATCGATGACGTACAGAAAAACAGGTTCCCCGGGGACGAGCACTCCTTTACCATGAAAGAAGAGGACCTTCGCGGGCTGGAATGAGACTCACGCATAAAAGCGAATATGCCCTGCTGGCTTTAATCGATCTCACGGAACATTACCGGGACACTTCACTTCCCGATACCAGGGCCGGCTCAGCCTTGAGAAAGACGATCGACATAGCGGAGGCCAAGGCCATACCAAAAAAATATCTGGAACAGATTTTATTGAGCCTGAAACGTTCGGGATACGTTTCCAGCAGACAGGGCGCCGAAGGCGGGTATAAGCTCGCCAAACCTCCCGGCGACATTCATCTGGCGGAGATAATCCGGCTCATGGACGGCCCGCTGGCCCCTGCGGATTCCGTCAGTACCTATTTCTACCAGTCCAC
>SPDA01000245.1 GCA_004525155.1 Spirochaetales bacterium | reverse complement strand
TTCTAACCTGTATCACTTCCAAACTTCCGGAAATGGTCAGTCATTTGTAATCCGTTTCAATGAGGGGCAGTTTATCAAGCCTTTTGCGATCGGCTGGCAAGAGAAAACAGCGGTTATCGGGGATGGCATTGCTAAAAACCTTATTCGCCTAGAGTTGAGAGCAGATTTAATTACTTATTTTGTAAACGGAAAAAAAATTGGCGATGTATCGTATCCCTATGACCGAAGTAATTGGTATGTCGGATTCAGCGTATTTGGAAAGCAGGAAGTATTTTTTGACGATTTGAGCATAGTTTACAAATAACGAATCTGTACATCGGTGTTTTTTACGCATGAAAAAAAATTGTTTCTAGAAGCTATGCCTGAACGCAGTACTATTAGAATGTGAACCCTGCTCAGGCGGCGATTATTTGCAGGGTGTAGTAAGAATACAGTGTACAAATCCATATTACGGCCTGACTATTTTCATTAACGAAGAATTCACTCGAAACCTGCTTTCCTGGAAGCATTCCTGGTTCAGCATGGATACCAGCGTCCGCAGGCTGGACAGAAAATCGCGAGAAAGTAGCAACCAGTAGAACCGTACAAGATATCCCTCCGAAGGAGGTGCAGTTGATACGCCGGTACGGGTTGCGCTCTTCCCAGATCAAAGGCGCTTGGGAAGATATGGCCTATGTTGCCGAACATGCTTCGGCGGGATGGGAGTTAAAACACGTGGAAAGCGGTCGTAACGTTACCCAGGCCAAAGTCGATCAGGTTATCGATAGCGATTCGGTAAATTCCCAGATATATAAAAGAGCCTGGGTGCAGCTGCTTGCGAAGGTATATGAGGTGGACCCGTTTGTATGTCCGAAATGCGAATAAAAGATGAAGTGAAGTTTCGTAAACGAAACTGCCAAACAGTTCTGCAAAGTCGAACTCCAGTGATTGCCGTTATCCAGGAACCGGAGGAAATCATTCCTATTTTACGCTATTTGGTAAAAATCGGCCGATCATCACCCGGACTGGATCAGCATCCCTCAACTAATTTTCTCTCACCCAGATTCCCATCGGTGGGTACGGTACGTTTTCTTCCCGGAACATTTTTCCTATCATTGCATCTCTAAGAATGGCGGTGTATACTGCAGAGGGGATGAGAAGAAGGAAGAAATCCGTCTATGAAAGTGGAAAAATTCGCCTTCGAAACAACTAAAACCAAAACGAATCTATTCGAAATTGAACGTCCCAATTTTTCAGAATCCATTTTTAATTTTCCTGGTGAACTCAGTGAAGGAGAAGTCCGATTTATTCAGCTTCAGGCTGATTTGGGCATTAACATTGTCAGGCAGCGGACCCTGAGTGAGAATGTAGTAGATAAAACCGACGGTACCGACGGATTGCTGCAATTCGCCTTTTATTTGTCTTGTAACAACGTATCCGCAGAAACAGAAAGTCTCGAAAATAAAGTATTTGTAAACAGCGGCGATAGTTATGTTCTTCCTCCCATCCTTCATGCACAGTTGGGTATTCCCCGTAACCAAAGGTTCGATGTTGTTCTAGTACAAATTGGTCCCTCCCGGCTGTTCCCTTTCGTTAAAGAAGCGGGCAACCTCCTTCCAGAAGGATTCATACACCTCTTAGAAGATAATAAGCGATATCCCTATTTTCATGGAGGTAAAATAACTCCGGCAATGCAGGTTGTGCTCCACCAGATCGTCCATTGCCCTTATCAAGGCGCCCTGAAACATATTTTTCTCGAATCGAAGTCGTTGGAACTTATTGTCCTTCGGATGGAACAAATGGTGAGGGAATTAAGACCTGTGCCTGTTCAGCGGCTTAGATCCAAGGACGTGGAAAGTATCCGGTACGCACGGGAGCTCCTTATTGACAAGATAGATAACCCGCCGTCCCTATCGGAATTGGCTCGCTTGGCTGCAATAAATATCAATAAGCTGAAATACGGGTTCCGGGAGGTTTTCGGGACCTCCGTATTTTCATATCTGCGGCATCAACGGCTTGATTTAGCGCATCTGTTTCTGATCGAGGGTGAGTTGAATGTCGGCGAAGCAGCCCAGGCAGTCGGTTACAAAGACTTAAGCTATTTTACCGAAGCTTTTCGAAGGAAATTCGGCATCAATCCGAGCAAACTCTTAAGAAAATAATTCCTCCAGCCATAAATAAAATGCCCCCAACCTTAACATGATAACACAAATACGGACTATCATGGAATTGAACGATATCAGGGGGGATTATGAAATCAGTGAGATCCTGTATTATAGTACTTATTCTTTGTATTATCGTCGGAAATTTAAGCTGGCCGTTATCCGCCCAGGAACCGGGAAAACTGTTCTTTCAAATCACGCCGGGGGTCAATATTCCCCTCGGTCCTTCCCGAGACATGTACACCATCGGCGGTGGCGGCGAACTGACAATGGCCTACACTATGCCCTTTGCACCCTTTCTCTTCGCAAAGGGTGCAATAGATTACAGTCTGGTGCCGACACTCTCCGATAACAGCCTTTCACTCATCTTTTTTGGCGGCGGGCTGGGGGTCAGTTTCGACCCGCTTCCATGGCTTAATCTCCAGGCTTCCGGTTCCGTTGGCTACGGCCTCGGCATCTATACCGGTCAACCCGGAGGGAGTTTATATCTCGAAGGCTCAGGCCTCGTCTCTTTCTTTTTTACACCCGCATTCAGTCTCGGAGTCGGAGGAGGCTACAGACACCAGTTTTCACAGCCGGTACCATTTTACCAGGCGGTCCGCATCAATATCGGCACTACCATTCGTCTAGGCACCGGGGCAGCCAAATCCAATATGAGAATTCCGAAGGTCCGTTTCGACCCGGTCTTTCCGGTCTTCTACAAGCACTACGACGACCACACTGTGGGCGACCTTACGCTGGTAAATGAGGAGAAAGGCCCGGTAAAAAATGTGACGGTAAGTCTCTTTATCAACCAGTATATGGACGGTCCAAAGGAGTGTGCGGTTATTCCCGAAATGAAGAAAGGCGAAATTGCTGAAATCCCCCTGTATGCCTTGTTTACCGATAACGTCCTCTCTATTACCGAGGGAACCAAGGTGACCGCCCAACTATTGGTCTCCTATGAATATTCCAAGCGAGACATGAGCTTTGAAACAACCGAAACAGGACGGATGTACGACCGCAACGCCATGACCTGGGACGATGACCGTAAGGCCGCTGCCTTTATCACCGCTAAAGATCCGGAGGTGCTTAAGTTCGCCAAGAATATCGCCGGCCTGGTCCGGGAAAACTCCAATAAGGCGGTGAACCTAAACTTCCGAATCGGTATGGGCCTCTTTGAAGCTTTGGGAGAGCATGGAGTCAATTACGTTGTCGACCCCCAGACCCCCTATGCCGAGTTTAGCAAGGACTCCATGGCTGTGGATTACCTGCAGTTTCCCGTCCAGACCTTAGACTATAAAGCGGGTGACTGCGATGACCTGTCCATCTGTTACTCCACCATGCTGGAATCAACGGGGATAGAGACCGCTTTCATTACAACTCCCGGTCACATCTTCATGGCCTTCTCCCTGGGGATAAACCCTGACGATGCTAAGAAACTGTTCAAAAACCCGGGAAATCTTATCTACAGGGACAACACCACCTGGCTGCCGGTGGAGACTACAATGGTGCAGGACGGCTTTTTAAAAGCCTGGGAAATGGGGGCCAAGGAGTGGAGGGAGAACAACCTGAATGGAAACGCCAAAATCTTCCCTATCCACGAGGCCTGGCAGAGCTATGAACCGGTGGGACTTCCCGATGCAAGGATCAGTTTAACAGCGCCTGCATCCGATGACATCCTGGAAAGATACACCAAGGCGGTGAACAGGTTCGTGGAAAGAGAAATAGCCGACAAGGTGGCGGAGTTGGAGGAGAGGATAAAGACTTCCCGTGACCGGGCGCGGCTGCAGAATAAGCTGGGAGTGCTTTATGCGCAGTACGGGCTGATGGAAAAGGCGAAGGAGCAGTTTGTGGAGGCGGCACAAGCGCAGTCTACCCCGGCCTATGTGAACCTGGGCAATATACTCTTTTTAGAGAAGCAGTATGAAGAGGCCCTGGAGTATTACGAACTGGCTGAAGCGGAAGACCCGGAGAACACGAAGGTGCTCTTAGGTATCGCTAAGGCCAACTATGAGCTTGAGAACCAGGGGACGGTGAAGAAGGCATACGCTAAGATTCAGCAGAAAGACCCCGACCTGGCCGAACGTTTTTCCTACCTGGTGTCCGCAACCGATGATTCCGCCCGGGCGTCGTCCGCCACGATTTCGGAGACTGTTGTGTGGGATGAGGAGGAGTAATATGAACAGAAGCAGAATAAGAGCTCTATTTCTTTTCCTGGTTGCTATTACGTTAGCGATAAATGTTTCCTGTATTAATCCTTTACAGGATTTAATCCTTCAGGATATTAGCCAGGTACTATCACAACGCTTCAATCTAACAATAGTATCGGTTGGTGACGGAACCACAACTCCTAGTGGGACAATTGAAGTCACAGAGGGACAGTTTATTACTATCATTGCAGATCCAGCCGATGGCTCTGCCTTCGATAGCTGGGCAGTTGTTTCAGGAGAAAACGTTGTTTTAGATGACGCTGCAGAGTTGGAAACCAGCATCATGCTCTCATCTGAAGATGCTACCGTGGAGGCGAGATTTTATATACCTGATATTACACCTCCAGGAGTTACCGTCAGCACTAGTAT
>SPDA01000563.1 GCA_004525155.1 Spirochaetales bacterium | reverse complement strand
TCCGGGGGATTGGGAATCAGCATTCTGAACTGATATTGTTTGACTAAATTCATTTTTTGTTTTATATAAACAACTATCATGATGTACAGCAGTAAAGAACGGGTGCAGGCTTGTCTGCGTCACGAAGAGCCGGACAGGGTTCCGGCGGATGTCTGGGCCGAGCCTCAGGTGTGGAACCGGCTCATGAAGGATTTTGACGTATCCACGAAAAATGAAGTCTGCGCCGAACTTGCCTCGGATGTGCGGACCCTTGAACCTGTCTATCCCCCGGACAGGGAGGAACAGGGAGTAAGGCAGAATATGTGGGGTGAACGCTGGGCAAAGGCAAGAACTCCCTGGGGAACCGAATGGGAACATATCGAAGGGGCGCTTGTTTCTGCAGCGAGTCTGGAGGAACTTGCCGGCTTTCCCTGGCCGGACTGCGACCAGGTTGACTATTCGGTTGTAAAAGCACAGGCAAAGGAATGCCTTGACCATGCCGTCTGCTACGGTTTCTGCGATTTTTTCGAGCGGCCTTCGCTTGTCCGGGGCATGGAAAACTTTTTAGTCGACACATTAATTAATCCTGACTGGGTGGATTATCTGCAGAAGGTCTTCCTCGATTTCTATATTGAAGATTTTTACAGGGCTCTCGAGGCCTCCGGCCGCACGATAGACATATACCTCGCGCTTACGGATCTCGGGACCCAGAGAGGACTGCTCCTCGGCCAGGAAGTCCTTGACAGGTTTATTTTCCCGCCTTTGAAAAAACTGGCCGAAACAGTTCACCGGGAAGGCGTGAAACTGATGTTCCATTCCTGCGGCTCCGTCCGGGAAGTTCTTCCGCAGATAATTGCTGCAGGAACCGATATCCTCAACCCCATACAGCCGGCCGCTGCGGGCATGGATCCGGAAGAACTTAAATCAGCCTGCGGCAGGGACCTCGCATTCCACGGTGGGGTCGATATTCAGTACCTGCTTCCTTTGAAAAATGCCGGGGAGGTCAAACGCGAGGTCCGCAGGCGCAATGAGATACTCGGCAGGGGAGGAGGCTATATCATAGCGCCATCCCACAATCTTCAGCAGGACACGCCCTCGGAGAATATAGCCGCCATGTACGATACCGCCCTTCGCTATATCTGAAGATTGGTTGTCCTTAAGGCTGTTTTTTTAGCGCGTGGCTTTCCGCCAGAATCATCTCAATCCCACCGCGGTTCTCCTCCGGATGGTAGAAGCAGTCAAGAAGCTTTTCATGCGGCAGGGCGTCGATCCGCTCATTCATTATTTCGAGCGCCCGCGCGTTGATCCTGACGGCCTCGAGCACCGGCATGCGCTCCGGGTTGATGTCCAGGCCGAAGTACCCGCGGTAGCCGATCATCTTAAGGGCATAGAGCAGCGCTTCGGTATCCTGCCATGAAACGACGCCTACATTCAGGTCCTGGTCGTAGTTTCCAAGCGGCTGGCTGTTGACGTGAATGTGCTGCAGGCGGGCTTCCCTCGCGATGCGCATGTAGGCGTAGGGGAGGATTTCGCTGCCCATCAGCACGTGTCCCACCTCCGGCTGGAAGCCTACCAGGCAGTGCCCCTCGTCGAGAAGCTTGCGGTTGACGGGATTTTTGAGCCTGGCTTCCACGTCATGCGCCATGACGAGTCCGTCGGCGGTGTTTCTGTAGATATTGTTCGGTACGGGTTCGTAGGGCTTTGTTTCAAGCCCGATCCGGATGCCGGGCACCTCGTCGAGGCATTCGGCCAGGGCCCCCTCGAACCAGTCCCACATATCATAATAGACGGTGCCGAGAGGGTAGGTGAACCCGTCGATTCCCGGCCAGATGCCCATGTGCGTGGCTCCCGACTCCTTTACCAGTTTGAGGGCCCCTATGATTGTTTTCTGCGCCTCCCGGCGTTTTTTCGGGTCGGGATTTGAGAGGGATCCGAATTCGAATTTCCGTTCCCAGAAACTGTTGGGTCCCAGGCCGGCAAGGCGAATGCCCGACTCCTTCTCTAGTTTTTTATAGAGGTGCAGGTTCTCCTCGTTGACCTCCGAAGGATAGTGGGCTTCGATGCCTTTGACGCCGAAACGGGCCATTTCCGCGGCGAGTTCAAGCCTTTCGGGGATGCTCATGTCCGGTACGTAGCGATCGTGGAACCTGCCGCCGCCCGGGGAGAAGTACCAGATACCGACTGTAAGCTTCAAATCGAGGGTAAAACTTCTAAGCTGGGCCAGGAGTTCCTCGGGACTGCGCCGCAGGGCCTGGTAGCGTAAATCGGTGAGCGTATACATGATTAAACCTCCGGAAATATGGTTGATTTCAAACAATTTGTGTCATAATTTATCATATAAGATTGCGGAATGCAAGTAAACACTCATTCTGTGTGATAAAGAACTAATAAATATTTAAAAAATTGACATCCGCATACATTTGATTTAACCTTACCGTTAAATAAGATATATTCGAACAGAAAATGTGAATTATTGTTCATTTTTCGAAACCATACTGTGATCCTGAAGGTCGCAGTTAAAAAATTTTGTTTGGAGGATGCGTTTATGAAGAAAATGAAAGCG
>SPDA01000118.1 GCA_004525155.1 Spirochaetales bacterium | reverse complement strand
TTCGGGAGCGACGGGGATTGAACCCGCGGTCTCCGGCTTGACAGGCCGGCGCGATAACCAGCTTCGCCACGCCCCCTTGTTATGGATGCACAATATAATAAGCCTTTTCATTCTTGTCAAGAGGTTAAATCCGCATTTGAACCAGGATAAAAACCGAAGTGTACGGCCCGTTTTTTTAATCTTATCTGCATACTTTTCCGTCTCTGCCCTTCATTGACATTACCCGGGGGGCGTGATATGTTTTCTGGATAATTTTCAACTACTTTCGCTTAAAGGGACTATCATGCCATCCAGAGAAATACGAAGAGTTAAACAGAAAAAAGCAGCGGATTCCGTACATCCGCTGGAAGAAAGAAGAAACAAAAAACCTTTTCTTTACATATTCAGCCTCGGTCTCCTTGTTCTCATAGTCGTGACCTTTATAGGTGTTCCGATCGCCAGCAAGGCGGGCGGTTCGCAGGGAAGGTCGATTTTCGGCACCTACGGCAAGAAATACATCGAATTCATCTACGGCAACTATTTTTCCAATCAGGTCAACGCGCTGGCTGCCCAGATAAGCGAAAGCCTCGACAAGCAAAACGTCCTGGGACAGACCTACCAGGTCTGGCGGGAAGCTTTCAACAGGACGGTTGTACACCTGGGAATCCTTTCGGAAACCGATACGGCAGGCATGTACATTACCGAACAGCACCTGGACGAAGAAATTTATCTGAACGGACCCTATATGGAGAACGGGGAGTTCTCCGAAAACCTCTTCAATGAGGCTTCCATAACCGAGAAGGTGAATACGAGAAAAACCTTCCGGGAGGGGCTCAGGGAACAGGAGTACAGGCAGGATCTTTTCGAGCACACGAAGTACAGTACGGAAGAAATCAATTTCTTGAAATCGATGGCTTCGCCGGAACGCAGTTTTTTTTACGTGACCTGGGCCTATTCCGATTATCCCCTGGACGAAGTCACCGCCTACGGCAGGGAAAACAGCGATCTTTTCAGAAAAATAAAACTTTCCAGGATAGCGATTAAAACGAGCGAAGCGGAAGCGAAAAAAATCCTCGAACAGCTTAATTTGAACGGCAGCCGTTTCGAAGATCTGGCAAAAAATCAGTCAACAGACACCTATGCCGAGAAGGGCGGGGACATGGGGTACAAGATGTACTACGAACTCCAGTCGGACTTCAAGGAAAAATCCGACCTGGACACGGTCTTCGAGCTTTCCCCCGGCGACATAAGCAAAGTGATAGCCGGTCCCTCTCTCTGGTTCATCTACCGCTGCGATGAATCGCCTTCGGCGCCGGACCTGACGAACGAAGAAATGCTTAAAACCGTCCGCACCTACATGGAACGCTTCGAAGCAGGCAAAATAGAGGATTATCTTACCGGAAAAGCCCGGGACCTGAAAACCCTGGCGGCTGCCGAAGGGTTCGACAAAGCCTCTCAGAGCATGGATAAAGCCGTCTTTACCACCGATTTTTTCCCCGTCAATTACGGCGGCACGTTCTTTTTCTCGCCTGTGCGGTCCATGAGCGAGGACACCGCCCTCAACACGGCTGCCTATAACGAAAACTTTTTTCTCGAAACCTTCAAACTTAAAAAGGACGAAATTTCGGAACCCGTCATCATGGGAAGCAACATCATCCTGGCCCAGTTCCACGATGAGCGTGATGCGCCGGAAGAGAACCTTCTCCAGCTCGATTATTATTATCCCTACATCGTCCAGCAGTTCAGGGACGAGAGCCTGTCGAGGTATTTTCTCACCTCTCCGAAGTTTTCGGACAATTTCAATGAAAAGTTTGCCGAAATGTTCGTACCCCAAGGATCGGCCGGAGAATAATGAAGGAAGAAGGGCCCTTTCTCGAAGATACGGGAAAGGGCTTGACAATTTCTTTCCACGGCAGACATCTTTATTCAAACAGAAATCCGGGTGAAAAGCCCCGCAGGCTTGCGGAAAGCCTGAGAATCCTTCCGCGGACCCTCGTGCTCGTTCCCTCGCCTCTCCTTCTTTACGGTATACCGGAACTTCTTGCAGGGCTGCCGGAGGACTGTCATGTGCTCTGCATTGAGACGGAAGAACCCCTCATGGCCCTTTCCCTTAAGGAGGTCCAGGCGGTAATCCCCCCGGACAGTCCCCTCACCCTGCTGCGCTGCGGCGGGGCCGACGCCGTTACCCGCGCCGTGGAGGAACTGGATCCCGGGCGCTTCCGGCGTGTTTACCTGCTTACGCTCAACGGCGGTTATAACCTTCATGCCGCTGTCTACAACGCCATGCACCAGGCCGCGGAACAGGCCGTCCAGAGATACTGGCAGAACAGAATGACCCTGGTGCACATGGCCCCGCTCTGGTTTAAAAACCTTTTCAGGAACCTGCCTCTGCTTCCGGGCAGCTGCCGGGTTCCGTCCGGCGCCATGCAGGCTCCGGTATTTTTCGCCGGGGCCGGGGAATCGATAGAAGGATCTGCAGGTTTTATCAGGGAAAACAGGGAAAGACTCTCTCTGTTCTGTGCGGATACGGCTCTCCCGGTCCTCCTTGCCCTTGGGCTTGAACCCGATGCCGTGGTAGTCCTCGAGGCGCAGGTGCACAACGCGGCGGACTTTATCGGAGGTTTCCGTAAATCCTGTCTGCTTTTCGCGGATCTCACCTCCCATCCGGCGATACCGCGGAAATTTCCCGGAAAAACATGTTTCTTTTCATCGGATTTTGCCGAAACGGCGCTTTTTGCAAGGCTTAAGGAATCGAACCTTATTCCCTGGACCATCCCTTCCCTGGGTTCGGTGGGAGTTGCAGGCGTCTACATAGCGGAAAAACTCACTGCCGGGGCGGTGTATATATCCGGCCTCGATTTCTGTTATCAGCGGGGCAAACCGCATGCCAGGGGCGCTCCATCCCACACGCTGGCGCTTGCCGGAAACCGCAGGCTTGAACCTTCACCGCTCTACGCGCGCGCCGCGGCACGGACCCTGATAAGCAGAAAGAATAAAGCGGGGATGGGCGTGTATACGGACCTTGTCCTTAATTCCTACGTGGAAAACCTCAACGCCGTCTGCCGGCAATCCGGCAGGATTTTCGACGTGGGAACCGGGGGTCTGCCTACGTCTGCGCGTGTGCACGACGCATCGGGAAGGGTGAAGGAAAATTTAGCGGATGCAAACATCTCCATACCCTCAGTCCCGGTGGAAACAACGGCCCCGGAGGTCCGTCTCTTTCTGGAGGATGAACTCGGTCTCATTGAAAAACTCCTGGACCTCGACCACCGGTCCCCGGAGTTCCCCGGCCTTGTACGGCAGCTCGATTACGTCTGCATCCATTTCCCGGAATTCCCCCGCCTGGACCTCAAGGATACCGGCATGATAAAACGCATTCACCAATCCGCTTCGTATTACAGGGCGGTACTTTCCAAAGTCCTGGCATCCTGATGCCGCCGCGCGGGGGCCGGCTCAGTCATCCGAGGATTTCAGCACCGACAGAAAAGCGGACTGGGGAAGTTCCACGTTGCCGACCATCTTCATCCGTTTTTTGCCTTCCTTCTGTTTTTCAAGAAGCTTCCTCTTCCGCGATATATCGCCTCCGTAACACTTCGCGGTAACATCCTTCCGTAAAGCGGTAATTGTTTCCCTCGCGATTATCTGGTTTCCAATGGTCCCCTGAATGGGGATCTTGAACTGGTGCTTGGGGATTTCCAGACTAAGCCGCCTGCAGACCTGCCGGGCCCTGGAATAGGCGTTCTCCCGGAACACGAGCTGGGACAGGGCGTCCACGGGTTTACCGTTAAGCAGTATGTCCAGCTTTACAAGGTCCGTTTCCTGGTAATCCGTCAGTTCGTAATCGAAGGAAGCGTAGCCCCTGCTCACGGACTTGAGCTTGTCGTAAAAATCGAACAGCACTTCCGCCAGGGGCATCGAGTAAACGAGATCCACCCGCTTTTCGTCGAGATACGTCATCGACTGCTGCACGCCCCTCTTTTCGAGACAGAGATTTATGATGCTGCCCAGGTATTCCTTCGGCGTGATGATGGAAGCCCTGATGGTGGGCTCCTCCGTTTTAATAATGTTTACGGGGTCCGGAAACTCCTGCGGGTTGTCTATGAGAATGACCTCGTTTGACTTAAGTGTTATCCTGTATTTTACCGACGGCGAGGTGAGCACGATGGACAGGCCGAATTCACGTTCCACCCTTTCCTGAACCACTTCCAGGTGAAGCAGCCCGAGGAACCCGCAGCGGAATCCGAAACCAAGGGCCACGGAGGAATCCTTTTCATACATCAGGGCGCTGTCGTTGAGTATCAGCTTGTCCAGGGCGGTATGGAGTTCCTCGTAATCGTTCGCGTCCACCGGGTAGATGGATGAAAAAACAACGGGCTTTACGGCGCGGAACCCGGGAAGGGCTTTCCCGCAGGGGCGGTCTTCATCGGTAACCGTGTCCCCCACGTGGATGTCGGAAATCTGTTTTACGCCGGCTATGAAATAGCCCACATCTCCCGCGGCGAGGCCGTCATTCTTCGCAAGAACTATCCTGAAAATTCCGGTTTCCTCCACTTTGTAAACCACCTGGTTGGAAAAAAGCCGTATGCTCATACCCGGCCGCAGCTGTCCATTGAATACCCGGACATGAATGACAACCCCCCTGTAGGCATCGTAATGGCTGTCGAAAATCAGTGCCTGCAGGGGATCCCCGGCTTCGCCCGCGGGCGGCGGTATGCGCCGGACTATTGTCTCGAGCAGTTCCTCCACCCCAAGACCTGTCTTCGCGGAAACCTTGACCGCAAAGGTCGGGTCCAGCCCCAGGTCGTGGTTTATCTGGTGAAGCACGGCGTCGATATCGGCGCTGGCAAGATCGATCTTGTTGATGACGGGTATTATCTCCAGGTCGTGTTCCGCGGCCATGTACATGTTGGACAGGGTCTGCGCCTGGGCGCCCTGGGTCGCGTCTATGAGGAGCAGGGCCCCTTCACAGGCGGAGAGGGCCCGGGAAACTTCGTAGGAGAAATCCACATGGCCGGGGGTGTCCACAAGGTTTAAGATATATGTCTTCCCGTCTTCCGAGGTAAAAGGCAGGGTTACTGCCTGGGATTTAATTGTTATTCCCCTTTCACGCTCGATGTCCATGCTGTCCAGGATCTGGTCCATGAACTCCCTTTCGGCAATTATCTTCGTCCTCTGGATGAACCGGTCCGCGAGCGTTGATTTTCCGTGATCGATATGGGCAATTATGCAGAAATTACGTGTTAACGGATTCATAGGCTCACAAGATACACAAAAGACGCTGTAAAATCAATATCAGCGGAGACCCGCTTTATTGCCGATTATCAAATATTTGCCGCACCAATGCAAGTATCTCGTCTGCCTCGAAAGGTTTCTGCATGAACCAGGAGAGCCTTGTTCCGTCCGCCCCGCCGCTGTCCGGCCGGTTAGGCAGGGGATACCCGGAAATGAACAGGGTGCAAAGGGAGAGATTCGTCTTCCGGAGGCGCTCGGCGAGTTCATCACCCTTCATAAAGGGCAGCAGGATGTCCGTAATAAGCAGATTTACGCGGTTCGCATGCTGTTCGAACAGGATCAGCGCTTCGCCGGCGTTCCTGGCTTCGAGCACGTTGTAGCCTTTGCGCGAGAGGTAACGCGAGACAAGCTCACGCACGCTGTCCTCATCTTCCACAAGGAGAATCGTCTCATTTCCGGCAAGCAGGGCGGGGATTTTCGTTTCGGCGGGTACCGTCTCGAACTTCGAGTCTGCCTGGGGGAGATAGATAAGGAAGGACGTACCCGCGCCCGGAACGCTCGAAACCTTGATGTGTCCCCCGCTCTGTTTCACAATCCCGTAGACCGTGGCCAATCCCAAGCCCGTGCCTTCGTTGAGCGATTTCGTCGTGAAAAAAGGATCGAATATTTCTTCGATGTTACTTTCTTCTATGCCGATGCCCTTATCCGTAACGGTGAGAAGCACGAAAGAGCGGTTAATCCCCTCCCCCGCCGCCTGGACAGGGTCTTCCATGGGATTTATATTCGTCAGATTCTCTGTTTTTATCAATAATTTCCCGCCCGCCGGCATGGCGTCGCGGGCGTTCACTGCCAGGTTTATGAGGACCTGCTCAAGCTGGGAAGTGTCGGCATACACATAGGGATTTTCCGCATCCGGATAAAACTGGAAACCTATGTTCTCCTTTATAAGGCTCCTTATCATTTTTTCCATGTTTTCCAGAACGTGGTTCAAATTGATTACCCGGGGGCTCCACACCTGTCTCCTGCTGAAAATGAGGAGCTGCCTGGTAAGGTTCGAGGCGCGCCTGGCGGCGCTTTTTATCCCTTCGATTTCATCCCCGAAAAAATTTCCATCCTTGAGCTTTTCACCGGCCAGGGCCGTG
>SPDA01000220.1 GCA_004525155.1 Spirochaetales bacterium | reverse complement strand
GTAAGATGAAAAACTTTCGATAGAAGGAAATGAATGATGAATTACATGTCGAAACGATCATCCCTGATAATTTTCATCCTTGTCTCCTGTTTAGCAGTTCTTCCCTTTTCTTCCTGCACCTTGAACAGACCGGGAAACTCTCACCGGATTCCGGGAAACAAACGGGAATTCAACCCCGCCGCATCCTATGAAAAGGTGCATAAATTCGCGGGGAAGAATACGGAGCTCGTTTCCATTACCGCTTACATGGTCAAATCCGACGGTACTATGGATTTCAAGGCGGAATACAATACGGCAGCGATTTATACATTTTACCGCCCGGTACAGATAGAAGACGTTAAAAAGGGCGGTCCCTTAGGCTCGGGAATAAAAGAAGTAAAACGGTCCTACACCGCCGAAAAAGTGATAGTGTCCGTTTCCAAACCCCACTTCTATACTGAAACGATCAATAACGGGGAACCGACGACCATTTATGATCCCGGCATGAACAAATACAGCGCCTTCAACAACGATGATTACAGCGGCGACATTATCGACCCTCCGGCTCTGACCTTCGACCGTCTTTGGAATCCGGCGCTGCGGCGGGGCATTCCGGCAGACGCGGTGGCGGTTATCACCTGCGATAAAAAGGGCTACACCTTTAGAATCAACGACACGGATATCAATTTTCTTTTCGATGGGGACGGGGAATTGCTGGAGGAGTAACTCTTCCGGCGGATGGAAAGAGAAGCAGCTGATACATTACGGCAAGGCTTTCTCTATTTCCTGCCTGAGGGTTTCATAAGGATGCGCACCCGTCAGCCGCAGGAGAACGCTGCCTTTGTGGAAAAGCATGATTGTGGGGATGGAGGTAATACCGTACTTCGCCGCCACATGCTGTTTTTTATCCACGTTCACCTTCACCGTGACAATCCGGCCCTTAAGTTCCGAAGCGATGCGGCTTATCGCGGGACTCACCATTCTGCAGGGGCCGCACCACTCCGCCCAGAAATCCACGAGAACGGGTTTTTCCGACTGTTCAATCAAATCGAAAAATGAAGGGGGCAGTTTTTCCGTCATCTCTTATACCGGCAGGCCTTGTATGTGTCCTTATTTACCCTTTCACCTTGAGAAAGGTCCCTTCCCTGTATTCCCTGAAGGCCTGGTCAAGCTCTTCCTTCGTGTTCATAACAATGGGACCGCCCCAGGCGATGGGTTCCGAAAGGGGTTTTCCGGAGATGAAGAGGAACCGGAGAGGTTTCTCCGGGGCGGAAATGGATAATTCCGTACCATTGGAAAAATGGAGAAGGCTTTCACTCTCATACCTGCCGTCACCCTCAATTACATAGGCAAGGGCCGTATGGTCTTCAGGCAGTTCCATGGTAAAAGCGTCTTCCGCCGCAAGCGATACATCCAGGTACTGCGGGTTTATCATCACGTCTTTTACCGGGCCGGCAACTCCGCCGAAGGCGCCACAGATAACACGCACCCTGCTCCCGCCGGGAAGTTCGACAACCGGAATTTCGACCTGTTTAATTTCCTGGTACCGCGGGTCCATCATCTTGCGGATACGGGGCAGGTTGGCCCAGAGCTGAAACCCCTGCAGCCGCCGGCCGCCGGCCTGCGCGTCCTTCGCAGAGCCCTCCGGCATCTCCTGGTGGACGATCCCGCTCCCCGCGGTCATCCACTGAACATCGCCCTCGCCTATTACGCCGCTGTTACCGAGGCTGTCGCCGTGTTCAATCCTTCCTTTCAGCACATAGGTTATGGTCTCGATGCCGCGGTGCGGGTGCCAGGGGAAACCGGCGAGGTAATCGGCAGGATTGTCCGAGTGAAAGTCATCCAGCAGGAGGAAGGGATCGAAGAGCTCGGGTTCAAGGAAACCGATTGCGCGCTTGAGCCTTACCCCCGCTCCCTCGGTGACGGACCTGGATTTGATAATTCTCTGCACTTCCCGTTTATTACTCATGATAATAATATTATACAATAAACGTACCCGGACGTCGACGCCGGGGACCTTCAGGCCCTTTTTTTAAACAGGGACAGCAGGCGGCTGAAAAACCCCCTGCCGTACCGCTTTGAAAACTCACGTGCGGCCGTGCGGAAGGATATTCTTTTGCCCTGCCGTCCTTTCAGACGGTCCCAGTGTTTGACAGTCCACAGATACAGATCCCCTTTCGTGCGGCCCGGGAATTTGGACAGGAGGCCCTCCTCTTCGAGGAGCGCGATTATGGGGCTGTAGATAAAATTGAACCAGGAAAAAGCCGCCTCCGGAAGGTTGATTTCCTTTTCACTTGTCTGGTTCAGATAGTACTTGTGGCCGAGAATGTGCTGCAGTATTTCCAGGTACCTGCCGGGCTCGGAAAAATCAAGGGCAGATGTATCAATGACCGTATCGAAACCGGTATTCCTGATAAATTGTTCCTTCTCGTAGACGATGATGCTCCGTTCCAGGCCGGCCTTTGTCATGCCGGGGTCCACGTGGATTTCCGAAGACAGTTCCACAACTTCCGCGTCTATAAACTCGACGCCCTTCATCTTCGCCACGGAAACGCGGTGGTTGCCGTCTTTCACAAAATAGGCGTCGCGGATTTTATACAGCTTAACCGGCGGCAGAATGACATCGGTCAGGTGGGCGCGGTCCACACTCTCCCAGCGTCCCCGCATGTGGTCCGAGCGCGGAAGAAAAGCCCTGTCGAAATCATTGTACCTTCCCTCGCTCCCGGCTATCATGGCAATGGGCACGGTCATCATGCCGCGGTAGGTTTCCGACTTCGGCTTCAGGATACTCTTTACATCGTAGAAAGAAAGCAGTTCCTTTTTTTCCGGAGACAGGATAGTGAAAATACCCGCGAATATTTCCCTAAGACGGGCCTTTTTGAAATCTTCCCGCGCCTGCGCGTGAACCGTGTTATCCATCATTATATTCGGGAGCCTTTAAGTTTTTTCCGCAGGCGTTTGATTATTCCTTTCATTATCACAAAGACAATGTATACTATTCCCGCAAAAATGATGATGGTGGAACCGCTCGGCGTATCCGCCGCGTAACTTATCATCATGCCCACTACGGTAAAAACCACCGTCGCCGCTCCGGCCAGCAGCATGGTCTGCCAGAGGTTTTTGGAGAAAAGGCTTGCCACAGCGGGGGGAAGGGTGAGCAGCGCAATGACCATGACTATACCTACGATGGTCGTCAGCAGCACCACGGTCAGAGCCGTGAGCAGAAGGAGGAGCATGTAATAAAAGCGCGCCTTCATGCCCCGCACACGGGAGAACTCCTCGTCGAAGGACACGGCAAGAAACTGATGGTAAAACACAAGTCCCAGAATGATGACAACCAGATCGAGGCTTCCTATGAGGAACAGTTCCGTCCGGCTTATCATGAGAATGTTTCCGAACAGGTAGGTCATGGGGTCCTTGTAACCGGGGGTCCTGGCGATGAGGAGAATGCCGACTCCCATGCCTATGGCCCAGATGGAGCCTATCACCGTATCTTCCCGCTGTTTGCCGTACATGCTGACAAGCCCGATGATAAGCGCAGAAATGACGGCGGCAATTACGGCGCCCAGCAGCGGGGAGAGCCAGGTGATGCCGTGCCTGGCCGAGAGATAGAGGCTTAAGCCTATACCTGCCAGAACGGAATGCGCGATGCTTCCGGCGATATAGGTGATGCGCTTGACAACCACATAGGTCCCTACCATGCCGAAGGCGATGCTCGACAGGATGCCCGCTATAAGGGCGTACCGTAAAAAGGGAATGGCCGGATTGCCGAGGGCGGCGAAAAAATCAGCCATTCGTTTCCTCCTCGGCACAGGCGCACCTGTTTGTTTCATGGTCCACGATTTCCACGGGCGCCCCGTAGAGGCCGCTTATCATTTCCGGCGTCACCCGCCTGCTGTCGTGCAGTTTTACGGAAACATTGACACAGACAATCTTGTTGATCGATTTGGAGACAAACCCCAGGTCGTGGGTAATGATGACAATCGTGATCCGCTCATGAAGCTGCACAAGCAGATCTTTCAGCTTGATCTCCGCTGCGCTGTCCATGTACGAGGTCGGCTCATCCATGAGGAGAAGATCGGGACCGCCGGCAAGTGCCCTGGCGATCAGCACCCTCTGCCTCTGTCCGCCGGACAATCCGGAGAAGGGCTTTTTGCAGAAGGATTCCATGCCTGTTTCCCCCAGGGCCGCCATGGCTTTTACCTTGTCTTCCCTCGAATAAAACCCGGCCAGTTTTTTGAGCCGTCCCATGAGCACCACATCCATGACGGTTATGGGAAACAGCTCGTCGAATTTCGCGTACTGAGGCACATACCCTATGCGTTCGCGGGCGGAGGCCGGGCTTTCACTGAAAACCGACACCGCTCCGGACCGGGGTTTAAGCAGCCCCAGCATGAGCCGGGCAAGAGTCGTTTTTCCGCCGCCGTTAGGGCCGATGATGGATACAAAATCCCCCCGGCCTATGCTGAAATCAGCGTCCTCCAGTACCGGGGTATCTCCGTAACCGAAATACACGTGTTTGAACTGAACTATGTCTGCCATGCTCCCGCCCGTTTTTCCATGGATTTTATTTACCGCCCAGCCCGCTACGGACAATGGCGGCTATGTTTTCGAGATTTTTAAGCCAGTCCGCAGACAGCGGATCGATTGGTACGACGCTTCCGTTGATGGCTTTCGCAACGGTTTCCGCACTTTTCTTCGCGAACTGCGGCTGCACAAAAATGACATGAACCCCCTCCTGCCTGGCCTTCCGGATTATAGCCTCCAGCTGCCTGGCGGTCGGTTCGGTACCGCCTGTTTCCACCGCCTCCTGCCGTAGGCCGAAGTTGTCGGCGAAGTAGCCGAAGGCCGGATGGTAAACCAGCAGGGTCTTCCCTTTGAGGGGCGCCAGAACAGCAGCAAGCTCCCCCTTTATCCTGTCAATGTCCTTGAGCAGGTCCCGGTAATTCGATTCAAATTCGGCCGCGTACCGGGGAGCGGCTTTGGTGAGCCCCTCCAGCACGTTTTCAGCGATAAT
>SPDA01000632.1 GCA_004525155.1 Spirochaetales bacterium | reverse complement strand
GGATTATCATCTCCTAGGGGAGTCGAACCCCTGTTGCCGGGATGAAAACCCGGTGTCCTAACCACTAGACGAAGGAGACATGAAGTAGAAGGAAATTACAGAATTTTACCGGAAGTGTCAAGTGGCTGCAGGATAAAAAAACCGGCGGAGAAGCGGGTCCTGCGCCGGTTTTTAAAAACGATAGGTCTCTAACAGTTACTCTTTTATGGGCTCGTCCGGAATGCGGACAATTTTCCAGCCGTAAGATCTTCCTGCAACCTCCACCAGGTCCTTGAAAAGTTCATCGGTGGATGTAATCCTGCCGAGGGCCCAGTCCCCTTTCCTGTAATTGTCAGCGTCCATTTCCTTGTATCCAGACCAGCCAGGGGGAAAAAACACGATCATGCCGACCTTGAGCTCTTCCTTGGCCGCTTTATGGGACTTGACGGTATATTCAACCCACTCCTTGCTTCCGTCGTGCACGAACGAAACTTCCGCCTGGTTTTTGGACTGAGCGGACGCGGCTGTCATGATTTTCGCCACATAATACCTCGGGTCAATCATGTTCTCGCCGCCTTCCCCACCCGCAAGGATTTCATCGGACTTGAGATCCGCCAGTTCCTTGCCTCCTGCAGCCGCCGCCCCTCCGGCCAAACCGCCGCCTCCGGCAAGCCCGCCGACCAGCTCGGTCATGGTCCCGCAGGAAAATACCAGTATGGAAAACAGCCCTATCAGCAGAAAAAATATAAATACTTTACTCTTTTTCACGTTTTAAATCCTCTTTTATGAAATAAGAAAACCAATGCTATTGTATCAGCCGGCAATACCGGCTATTTTGCTGTAATTGCGCACATTTTTGTTTTAATTGCTCATGCCGATTGAAACAAATCTCTCCTTTTTAAACCGGTTACGCAGATCTTTGGGAGAAAATCCAAATTTACTTTTAAACACTTTACTGAAGTGACTGATATTGACAAATCCGCAGGCATAACACACTTCGGCAACCGGAAGGTCCGTATGCTCAACCATTTCAAGACTTAAGTTCAGCTTAATGTTCATCAGGTAGTCGAAGGGTGTCATGCCCGTCTCCAGTTTGAAAATTCGGATAAAATGATAGGGGCTGACATTCGCCGCTTCGGCCAGTTCCTTAAGCGTGAGTTCACGGTTGATGGAGGTACGCATCAGCTCAATGGCCTTGAGAATATTGTCCCGTTTTATTTCCTTCCTGTCCAGGTCTATTTTCCGCCCTCTGTTTTCATATTGACGGACAAAGTGGATAAGCAGCAGCTGCTCCAGCGCCTCAAAAACCACGTCTTTTCCCTGCCCACCCAGCAAGGCCTCCCGCGTTTCATACGCAAGCAGCTGCTTCACCTCATAATCACAGATGAGGGGTTTTACGGAAAACATGAAATCTTCCTTATGAAGAATGCGGAGAAGCTGTGTAACGAAATCGGGATCGAACAGAACAATCAGGAGCCTGTCCGTTTCCGCCTCCTCGGTCCATCTGTGTTCCAGGCCAGTAGGCAGGGGTAAAACCGTTTCAGGCAGCAGGCGGAAGGTACCGTGTCCCGTCTCGAGCGCCGGAAGCCGGCCCTGGCATAGGAGGAACTGGAAGGAATCCGCGACAATTTCCCTGGTACGCAGTATTCCGGGCCGCAGCAGGGCGCAGTTCTTCCCCCTCCGGAATTCGAGGATAGGATGATAGATGCTTTCAATGTCCTTCATGGTTTTTGACCATTTCATGATATGCGGTTACCGGTACTGTCCAATTTTTTTCAATAGTTTTAAAACTGCTTTTATCTTTCGCTTCCGTTCAAGTATAGCCTTTCCATTTTCATTATTCAACTAATATGCAGCAGGATCTCCTGAAGTGAAAACCCCGGTTTTTAGAAGCCCCCGTAAATCCTTTTAAAAAGCTTTTCCTGCGGTGGCACCGACAAACTGACCGTATTTTACCCCTTTGGTACTGATCAGTTTGTTGCCGATTTTCTGAATGTCTCTGGCCTTTCCTTTTAACAGTATGGCTTCCAGGCAGTTATCGTGGTCCATGTGGCTGTGAAGGGAAGAAACCACGCAGTCATAATCATGGTGCTGGATATTGGTAAGTTTTTTGGTAAGTTCATGCTGGTGATGGTCGTAGACCAGGACGGCAATACCTGCCGTCACCTCTTCTCCCTCGAGCCATTCTTTTTTAACCAGGGCGTCGCGGAGAAGGTCCCTGATCGCCTCGGACCTGTTCGTATATCC
>SPDA01000051.1 GCA_004525155.1 Spirochaetales bacterium | reverse complement strand
GGACATCACCACGTTCAACACGGTACCATCCTCGGATATTACCATTTTTTTTGCAAAGGGATCCTTAAAAAGGCGGTCTTTAAATTTCTCCAATTCCTCATCGTTTTTCGGGGCCCGGTTTCCCGGGGACATTGGCATTATCTGCAGCCGTTTGCCGTCTTTCTGAAACGTGATTAAATTAAAGGGGCTTATTACCGATTTCACTTCCTGCAGGACTTCGATTCGCGTAACCGCATCCTGCAAAGCCGCGAGACTTTCCAGCGTCAGGGGATTGGAGCTTTCAAAAGCTATCATCATGTATTCGGCCTGTTCCTCACCCGTACCGTACTGTTTGGCAAGTTCGAGGGCTTCCTTGTTTGCGGGCAGGAGGTTGGCGGCGTCCGGATCGATCTTTACCTTGACCATGAAATATCCCATTATCACGGTAATGACAACGACAGCAGCAAAAATAATGTAGGGATGCTGTATCGTAACATTCAGCATTCGGTGAAAAAATTTTTTATTCATGCCAAACCTGAGCAAGTCTCTACTAATAAACCTGACTGTATATTTAAATAGTAGGGAAAAATATAACAAATCATTACTTTTTCTTCAAGCTTGAATAAGCCAATTTCAATAATGAATGCTCATTCTATTCTGAATTACTGGGCAGTCCACTGCATGGAATACTTGCCTGCAGCGGCATAAAATTCTATAAGGAGGTTCCACTCTCCGTCGACGGCTTTAAAGGTTTTAAGCTTATTGAAGGCCCCATCCACTTCCTCTTCCCACCGCACGGCTTCAGCGGGGTCCGTCAACTTCCAGGTCATCTTTCCCCTGTTCAGTTTTCCTTTCAGCTCCAGGATAATGTTATCCATTTCCCGGGAGACCTGTATGCTCCTGGTAACAGTTTCCGTTTTCTTCCTGAATTTCGAATCAGTTTGTATCGTATAATGGGAACTGTTACAGGCAGCAGCACTGAGTACAGCGGCAATTATGAGAAAAAGAATACCGAGCCTGGGCAATTTCACGGTCCAACCTCCAGCAGCTCTGATTCTACTTACTTTTACCTATTCATACAAGCAAATTTTTGCTTTATACTCTGGGCCGATGGAATTATTCTCGCAGAACCTTGAACAGGCACAGCCCCTTGCGGCGCGCATGAGACCCCGGAATCTGGACGAATTTATCGGCCAGGAACATATTCTCGGCGCGGGCAGGCTGCTCCGCAGGGCAATACAGGCTGACCAGCTGTCTTCTATCATTTTTTACGGACCTCCGGGCAGCGGCAAAACAACCCTGGCGCGGGTTATCGCGAATACCACGAAGAGTTCCTTCAAAACGCTTAACGCCGTGCTCGCCGGCGTCAAGGATCTGCGGGAGGCGATAGACGAGGCAAAATCGGAGAAGGAGTACCGCAGCCGCAGGACAATCCTCTTCGTGGACGAAGTCCACAGGTGGAACAAGTCCCAGCAGGATGCGCTCCTGCCCTGGGTGGAGAACGGCACGTTTATCCTGATTGGAGCGACGACCCAGAACCCCTATTTCGAGGTGAACTCCGCCCTGGTAAGCAGAAGCAGGATTTTCCAGCTGACACGGCTTTCGGCGGAGGACCTTGAAGCGGTGGCCGCGGCGGCGCTGGCGGACAAAGAAAGGGGTTACGGAAAGTATAGTGTTGAATTTGAACCCGGCGCCCTGGGGCATCTTGTTGCCGTGGCTTCCGGGGACGCAAGAAGTCTCCTCAATGCCCTGGAACTGGCCATTGAAACCACCCCGGACCATTTTCCTCCGCCTGAACACGAACTCATCCGAATTTCGATGAAGGCCGCGGAAGAAAGCATCCAGCAGAGAGCGGTACTCTACGACAAGGAAGGGGACTATCACTTCGATACCATTAGCGCCTTCATCAAATCGATCCGGGGTTCGGATCCGGACGCGGCCCTGTACTGGCTCGCCAGGATGGTGGCTGCGGGAGAGGAACCGCGTTTCATCTTCCGCCGCATGCTCATTCTCGCGAGCGAGGACATCGGCATGGCAGACCCCCGGGCGCTGATATTCACCGAGGCCGCGGCCGCCGCTTTTGACAGGGTCGGCCTGCCCGAGGGCCGTTATTTTCTCGCCAACGCGGTGCTTTACCTCGCCACCGCGCCGAAATCCAATTCCGTCATGGGTTTTTTCGACGCCCTGGAAAAGGTAACCGCGGAACAGCAGGAGGAGGTGCCGGCACACCTGAAAGACGCGAACCGCGACAAAAAGGGCTTCGGTCACGGGGAGGGCTACCTCTATCCCCATGCCTACAAGGACCACTGGGTATCCCAGCAGTATCTTCCGGCTGGGCTTGCAGGAAGCGTCTTTTACGCTCCTTCCGGACAGGGCTATGAACGCAGCATCCGGACAGAGGTCGCGAGAAAGCAGGAAATAACGCTTCAGGCCGGTTTTGAATCGGAGGCCCGCGAAATCTACACCTGGTCGCCGGAAAACCGCAATCTGGAACGCTGGATTGCGCGGGCAGTGGAAGGAAAGAGCAGGACACTCACCACAATCCGCGACAGGCTTTTTGCAGCCTCCAACCCCCTCCGTCATTACCGGGTCCTGGTCCGCGGACAGGGCTGTCTTTACCTGGCGCTGGAAGCGCTCCGTCACTGCCCGGAGGGGGGGGTCTGGTTCCTGCCGGCCCGTGAACGGGAAGCGGAACAGGCGGTCCTGTTCAATACCGGGCTTCAGGAGACGGAAAAACTGAATATCATCTCCGAACCCGGGGACCTGGAAAGCGGCATCCGCTTCGAGACCATACTGGGCAGGAACCTGTTTGCGGGAGGTTTTCCTGATGAAGGCGGCCTTGCCCGGCTGTACGGAAAACTTTCGGCAGGCGGTGTCATGGCCCTGGCAGAAACGATACCCTCCCAGGGTCAGCGGCTCTCGGGCCTGGTGCCGGGGAGGCTCGAACAGAACGGCCCGGGGTCTGCACCGGGAAACGCCCTGATGGAAAAATTTATAAAAGCAGAGGACACGCTGTATGCTGACAAAGCCATTCCTGCTCTTTCCCTTCAAGCCGGAGATATAAGGGAGCTTCTTTCGAGGGCAGGATTCGAAATCGACGAACCTCAATTCCTGGAAATTTCCGAAGACAGGTTGCTAACGGATAGAAACATACAATCCTGGTTCGATACGGATAATCCCCAATCCTACGGAAGCCTGCTTAAAAAAACGGCGGAACCCGCTGTCTTTGAAGAGATCGAAAACCTGGTAAAACGTTCCCTGAGCGGCACCCTTGTCCCCTGGAAGGTCTGCATCGCTTTTTTCACCGGCCGCAAACCTCAAGCGTAAGTTTCAGGGGCAGATGGTCGGAATAACCCTCCCGCGTGTCCGCGTTCCAGCGCAGGGGATACCCTTCCGCATCGAGAAGAAAGGCTGGACCGAATACTTCAGCGCCGGCAAAAACCAGGCCTCTGTCATCGAACAAGGCCGGAGGAAGCAGCATGTTGTCCAGGGTTTCCCACATGCGCTTGTAGGCGTAACTGCCCGGGGCCTGCACCGATCCCCAGACGGTGAACAGGACTGCAGCCCCGCCGCTTGTGCCCGCTGCCGCCGCGTCTTCCGTCAGAACCAGGCCCCTGAAATCCGCCGGGACAGATGCCGCAGGCAGCTCTGCGGCGGGTATGAACGCTGTCGGATAGGCGCTTCCGATCCTTGAATACTCATCGTGGTTTTCGTTGAAATCCCCCAGCACCACAACCTCCGCCTCAGGCCATTCTCCGGCAAGTTCCGTTATCCGCCGGCGTATAAGCCCGGCGGCCTGGATGCGCAGGGGTTCCGTTGCCTTCGTGCCGCCGGACTTGGATTTCCAGTGATTGTTGATAATGACAAGCCGGAGCCCTTCAACGTCGATGTGCACTTCCGTAATATAGCGCAGTCCCTCGCTGTCTTCGGCATCTATCATGTGCGTAAAAACCCCGGTCACGGGAAATCTCGAAAGAACCGCGGTGTTTACGGCGGACCCTGGCGCCTCAGGACATACTGCATGCCTGTACCCCAGCTGTTTTACATACTGTTCCCTCAGATCGTCAAGGACCCGCTTATTTTCTATTTCCTGCAGAGCGGCAATATCGGGCCCTTTCGGCGGCACTGCCGAAAGAACATCCGCCAGCCGGGCAAGACGGAGGTGATACAGCTCCGTGGTCCACTCTCCCGCACCGGGGTCATATTCCCTGTATTCGGAACCGTTCGCCGTGTCATCGAACATGTTTTCCGTGTTGTAGGTGAGTATCGTAATCTGTTTGGGTGTTCCCCGGGCTGCAGAATTTCCTTCCAGGGAACAGCGGGAACATGAGAGAAAAACAACAGGCAGGAAAAGGAGCGGGGATATTTTTACCAGTCCGGCATCTTTCATGATACCGTATACGGGTAAAACTTCTCTGCTGCTTCAATTCTCCGGCAAATTTGATTCTTTTCCGGCGGCAATATCGTCGATTGCCCTGACCAGAAGGACCATGTCTTCGAGAAGAGACTCCAGGTCTTCCGCCAACAGATAACGCTGGCCGCTGTCCAACCTGTCCTGATGGCCGGGCATAAGGTGTACGGCAGCCCCGGACCAGTCAATTTTCATCCTGCCGAGCTTCTTCCCCCACCGGCCGAGAAACCAGTACAGGGGATGAAGCACCCTTCGCGATTCTTCCCGGGACAGTTCAATCCGCCCGGCCAGGGAAGGTTCCGCATAACGGAACGGAAAAAGGCTGTCGAACTGTTCATCCCCCGTAGTGAACCTGCAGACCCCGTCCTGCGGATACCCCGGCGGCTCCGTTTTCAGGTACAAGGGCGAACCATGAATATCCGCTTCCAGGGCATACTCGTCCCCGGGATTAATCTCTATATCGCGGCCCTTGTAGGAGGCTGTCACAAAACCGAGACCGCTCCTTTCCCCGGCGGCTTCGTGCTTCCAGCCGTGTTTCTTCGCGAGCGCGGCCAGGGCCTGTTTGCACTTTTTCCGCCTACCCAGCCGGCCCGCGAACATTATGCGAAAAACAAATAACGCGGGAATAATCAGTGCCGCGGAAAGTCCAGGGGCTTTCCGATACGCGACATGACGGACCGAATCTGCTCAGGTTCATACCCGAGATACGAAAGAACGAGGGAAAAGCCGATTAACACAACAAAAAACCCGCCGATTACCGCCAGGATGGGCCAGAAGCGGCCCTTTCTTTTTGCCGGACCCTTACGGAGCCGCCAGGCTTTAAGTTCGGCCTTTTCCTCTTCCAGATCTTTTACCCGCCTCTCCGATTCGAGCTGCTTCCTGTTTTTCCCCTCGAACCACACAATCCAGTCTTCCGCGGTCTTTACAGGATGCAGCCGCAGCCACACCGGGTCCGGCACATATACTTCAGCCCCGCAGTACCGGCAGCCGGTAATCCGTCCGGCAGCGGCGGTCAGGGAAAGAGCGACACCGCACTGGGGACAGGCCATCACCACAGGTTTTTCCGGTTTTTTACCGTTATTTTCGTCCGCTTTTCCCGCCGCGGATTCGGGAAGAGGTTCGGGTGTTATAGAGAAGCGGGCCGAAGGGACCTCCTTCGCGTATTCCTCCGGTACAGCGGCGACATGATACAGTTTTCCGCAGCCGCCGCACCGGAAGGCACTGTTTTCCGCCGGGGAAGATATTTCGAGGGATTTTCCGCAGGATCCGCAGCGGGGAGAAATACGATGGTAGGTGTAATTGAAAGTCCCGTCTCCGCCCATGAGGGTCCCGCTCCGGCCTTCGCCTTCGCTCAAACCCTCGTACTCCTCCTCGAAATCATTCATGAATCCGGCCAGCGTATCCGGGGTAAGCCGCATTTCATCGAAACATTCGGTACAGGCAAGAGTCAGAACAGGACCGTTGACGGGAACAGGCAGTCCGCAGCTGCGGCAGACGGTACGAATCGAAAAACAGCCGAACCTGGCCATGAATGGCGCCTCCTCCGGCCTCGCCCCCGGAAACCGATGGGGGCTGGGGATGCTTATACCTTAGCCCTGCAGCGGATTATTGTAAACATCTTTCACGGCAAATCCCGGTAGGCACGCATAGTCACCTGTCCCCGGCCGATCCGTTCCAGAAAATAGGAGCTTGCCTCATCGGCGGGGACAAGGCCGAGGCACTCTGTAAAAAAATCCGATGCGCGGCCCGTGTCGTTCTCAATGTGGAGGGCCTTAAGGGCAGACTGATAAATTTCATCGAAACGGCCGGGGTATTCCTTTTCCGGCCGGGGCAGACTGCCATAGAGGGTTTTAATCCCGGTAAAACCCGGGGTACGGTAATAATCGACCGGCCGGCCGGTCAAGGCCTCCCGTCCGGTTTCCTCGTCGAGCAGTACGGTATATCCGAACCGGTTCCTTTCCGCGGCAAAAAGACGGCAGAGGGCAGGAGGCCTGCCGATAAAAATGAATGGACCATCCCTGCCCCGAATCCCGGCTGCACAGCTGCCCTGGGTTATTCCGATCCGCACACCCGGATTTCCGGACAAGGCCTTCATGTTTTGAACGATCTCCTCCGCCGCCCTGACGGATACCAGGCCGGTACCAGGATCCGAAAACACGCGGGGAATTACGGCCTGAATATAGGGATAGTCTTCCTTTGTAACAAAGGCCGGAATCTTCGACAGCGAATCCCGCACCCTGTCTGCAGCCTCTTTCGCCTGCGCCAAAACTGCCTCGGGTACAAGACTTTCCGATGCCTGGCTTGTCCAGCCGCCCAGCCATACGCCGATTACGCAGACTTCCATCCGGCAGCCGCGGACAAGACTCCGCTGCAATAATTTGTCCGAACCAAGCTTTCCGGCCGCTGCCCGGCTCAAGCCCAGCCTCCTCAGGAGAAAACGCTCAGTCCACAAAGCCTCATCCCCCGTGAGTTTCCAGGGACATCCGCACCGCCGGCGGAAAAACGTCACCTATACTTTCGTGAAAACGGAGGTCCGCCGCCTTGTCCAGGGGCGTCTCTCCACGGTTTATAATTACGAGTCCGGCGCCCCTCCGTTTCGCGGACAAGGGAAAAGAATTGGCCGGGGATACGACCAGGGAGGAGCCGATAACCAGGAACAGGTCGCAGTGGTCCGCGTGGTATTCAGCGAGTTTCATTTCTCTCTCCGGCATGGGGTCGCCGAAATTGACTACGCTCGAAATAATCCTGCCTCCGCAGGCGCAGCGGGGCGCATCCGCCTGCGGTTTCTCCGATCTGTATCCCTTCCCCCAGAGCTTTTCGTCCCAGCCAAGGTCTGTTTTTCTGAAACGGCGGTCGCAGCGGAGACATTTCATCTGAGCACTGTTTCCGTGGAGCTCCGCGATTTTTGACGGTTCGATACCGGACCGGAGATGAAGATTGTCCACGTTTTGTGATATGAGAAACGCAAGCCTTCCGCTTTCCTGCAGCTTTACCAGAGCCAGGTGACCCGCGTTGGGCTCTGTTTCCTCTAACAGTCTGCCGGTTTGAGGCGGAGGCAGCCCCCTGTCGCGTCTGGTCCATACGCCGTCGGGTCCGCGGAAATCCGGGAGCCCCGAATCCGTGCTTATCCCGGCGCCAGTAAACACCACAATGCGTTCCGCTTCCGCCAGCATGCGGGAAAGCGCCCCTATTCTTTCCGCAAGATCGGGGCTGACGCTGCCAGGCTCCTCTTTCATATATCCGGCTCAATTAAAGTCATTTCATTCAGCAGTCAAAAAAACCCGTTTCGTAGCGCGAAACATTGGTAACCACCATGTTGCACCGCAGGACAGCCCCTCCTTCATCCTTCTGGGAGCGGCTTAATAGCTGGGCGGAAAGAACACCGCCTCCCCGTCTCGTAAGTTCGATACAGCAGGCGCTGTCGTATCCTGTTTTAAAAATCTTCCGGAGGTGCGTAAAAAAAATATCCTGGTAATCGCTTACGACAAATGTTGAAAACTTTGTACCTTCCAATGAAACATCGTCCTCTTCCAGTTCTTCAGCCAGCGTCCTGTTTATTTTAAGAATTGTCCCCTGCCTGTCGAGAGATGCAAAACCAGCCGGTGCATTCTCGAGCAGTTCCCTGTACTCCTGGTTCGATTCCTGCAGCCTTTCCACAAGGACCCGGAGCTCTTCAACTTCTGCCTCTTTTTCCGCCGCGGAAATCATGAGCTCCTCGATCCTGCAGGTCAGACTTTCCGCATCTTCGTCCTTTATACTGGGTATTATGAGGTTTTTAACCGGTTTCAGCTTTTCGATTCTCGTCATCAGCTGATTATAGCGTTCCGAATATTTTTTTTTCATGGTCATTTTCCTTTAACCTCCTCGATGGTCAGAAAGATCATGCCCTCCTTTCCATCCCTTTTCAGCAGCCTGCCGGTCAGGTTCATTTCCTTTTTTCCGATGGAAGGAAAATTATGAACCACATTAAAATTTTTTATAACTGTATTTCCAGGCAGAACTTTTTCCAGATGTTCCCGCAGGGCAGGGATGTTCCATTGTCCGTTTCCAAGGTCGAAAAAATTACTGCCGATTGTTGCGTCCGCAGTAGTTTCGAAATTACGGTAAAATGTTTCGTTCGCCACATGAACCGTATACCGGGCATCTATGACCAGCGAAGGCACCCGGAGGGCGTCAAAGATGTACTTGTAATCCAGGGTTTTTTCAATAGCGGCTTCATCCCGTTTTTTCTCCGATATAGCCTGCAGTGAGTACAGGCGGTAACCGGTCCCGGAGAAGGAATGCTCGGTTGTATTGAGAATGATGCTCTTTTTACTTCCGTCCCTGCAGGTAATTACAATTTCCCTGTTTTCGCCGTTTGCGGAGCCGGGTACGGACGCACTTCCGCCATCCGGAAAAAGAAGCGCCGGAAAATCAGACCCTCCTGCTTCCGCCGCGGAATATCCCGTAATAGCCTCCATTTTCTCGTTATAAAAAACGGAATTACCGGATCCGTCCCTGATAAATATTCCCTCCGCCGAGGTGTTTAAGAAACTTTTGATCAGATCAAACTGCACGGCTTTCTGTTCTTTTTCGATCAATTCGCTTATGTCCACAAAGGTGATGACAACG
>SPDA01000277.1 GCA_004525155.1 Spirochaetales bacterium | reverse complement strand
GTTCAAAACCCTGCATAAGGCAGGCTTCCGGCTTGCCATAGCCTCGGGATCGAGCAAAGGTTCCATTGTTCCCACGGCCCGGCGTTTCGGCATCGAGGCGGACGTCATTGTATCCGCCGAGGATGTGGAGAGAGGGAAGCCGCATCCTGACCTTTTTCTGCGTGCCGCGGCGGAGCTCGGCGCGGATCCTGCTCACTGCGTGGTGGTCGAAGATTCGCCGGTCGGCCTGGAGGCTGCCAGGGCCGCAGGCATGATGTGCTTTATGTTTTACAGCCATTGAACTTGAAGTGCAATTTCTGTAAGAATAACTGCGGAGGTATTTCCTCATGCTCCTGCAGGACGCTGAACTTCTCCGTGACGAAACCTACCAATGCCTTGATGACGAAGGTGTCCCTGTCGATCCGGCCTGGGAGTCCCCGCTGACCGGGGAAACCGTAACCGAAGCCTACCGCCGGATGCTTTACGCCAGGACCGCGGACCTGATGGCCGTTTCCTATCAGCGGCAGGGCAGAATGTTTACCTATCCGCCGAACCTGGGCCAGGAGGCGGCCGCGGTTGCCGCCGGCATGGTGATCCGGAAGGAGGACTGGCTGGTGCCCGCCTTCAGGGAACTCGGCACCTGGCTGGCGCGGGGGGTAACCATGAAGGAAATCTTCCTGTTTTACCGGGGTAATGAAGACGGTTCGCGTTTCGTTAACGCGCCGAACACGCTGCCCATAACGGTGCCCATAGCCTCCCAGCTGCCCCATGCGGTGGGCCTGGGGTTCGCGCTCAACTACCGTGAAAAAAAGGCGGCGGTTTTCGCCTTTACCGGGGATGGAGGAACGTCGGAAGGCGATTTTCACGAAGCCCTCAATTTTGCCGCCGTATGGAAAGTTCCGGTTGTGTTTATAATACAGAACAACCAGTTCGCGATATCGGTGCCCGTACGGAAGCAGACGGCTTCCGTAAACCTCGCCGTAAAAGCCCTTGCCTACGGCATGAAGGGGTGCAAGGCCGACGGAAATGATTTTTTCGCCATGCACAGCGCGCTCTCCGCTGCGAGGGATTATGCAATCGGGGGCGGCGGCCCGGTGCTTATCGAGGCGGTCACGTTCCGGAAAGGTGCCCACACCACCTACGACGACCCGCGGCTCTACCGGACGAAGGAACTGGAGGATTTCTGGGAAAAAAAGGACCCTCTTGCGCGGCTCGCAAAATACCTTGTCAGCAAGGGGCTCTGGAACAAGAAAACCGAAGAAGCCCTCCTTAAGGATTACAGGCAGGACATTGACCGCCAGTTTTCCGAAGCCGAGAGCTGGGGACCTTACAGGCTCGAAGATGTGTTTTCCCACATGTATGCCGATATGCCCGCGGAACTCAAGACGCAGAAACGGGACTATGAGAAGTTTCTCGCCTGGAAGGAATCGGGCTTGTGAAAATAATGAACATGGTGCAGGCGGTGAACGACGCGCTTGGCCTTATGCTGGATGAGCATGAATCCATGGTCCTCTACGGCGAGGATGTCGGTGTTGAAGGCGGCGTATTCCGCGTGACCGAGGGTCTGCAGAAGCGGTTCGGCCTCCGCAGGGTTTTCGATTCGCCGCTGGCGGAATCGGCCATCGTAGGCACGGCGGTAGGCATGTGCGCCGGAGGCCTCCGGCCGGTGGTGGAGATCCAGTTTTCCGGCTTCGCCTATCCCGCCTTCAACCAGATAATTTCCCATGTGAGCAGGCTGCGGAACCGAACCCGGGGGCGCTTCGCCATGCCCATGGTGATACGCATGCCCTACGGCGGGGGCATCAACGCCCTGGAGCATCACTCGGAAAGCATGGAGGCCCTGTTCGCTCACATCCCCGGCCTCAAGGTCGTAATTCCGTCGTATCCCCATGACGCGAAGGGACTGCTCATTTCCGCGAGACGCAGCGACGACCCCGTGCTTTTCATGGAGCCGAAGCGGATATACCGAGCGATAAAGCAGGAAGTACCGGAAGAAGCTTTTGCCATCCCCCTGGGCAGGGCGAAGGTAGACATGCCGGGTACGGACTTGACGGTCATTGCCTACGGCGCCATGGTGCGGGAAGTTCAGAGAGCCGCGGCGCTGGGCAGGAAAAGGGGCATTTCGGCGGAAATCATCGACCTGAGGAGCATCTATCCCCTGGACAGGGATACGCTGGCAGCCTCGGTAAAAAAGACAGGCCGGGTGATGGTGGTGACCGAAGGGCCCTCCTCGTACGGTACGGCTGCGGAAATAATCACGGCGGTCATGGAAGAGGCATTCCTTTACCTGGAGGCGCCGCCGAAACGGGTTTCGGGTTTCGATACTATTGTACCCCTTCCCCAGGGGGAGGAGCTGTACATGCAGACCCCGGAAAAAATCCTCTACGAAATGGAAAGGCTTAAGGGCTTTTAAAAGGACGCAAGGAATGAGATTCATCTTCAAGTTTCCCGATATCGGCGAAGGAATTACCGAAGGCAGGATTGTCCAGTGGTATGCGGCCAGGGGACAGGCCGTCGAAGCGGGCCAGCCGCTGCTTCAGATGGAGACCGACAAGGTCGTTACGGACATCCCTTCCCCCAGGAGCGGTATCGTCGCCGAGCGTTACGGCAGGGAGGGGGACACTGTCCGTGTCGGAGGCGCCCTCGTGGAACTGGACATTCAGGGCGTCGAAGGGGAGGATGCGCAGGGTCTTCTTCTGGAAGAGCGGGAAAGGGAGAAGCAGCCTGCAAGGCAGAAAGCAGCGGAAGAGGGCGCCGCCGGCGTTGTAGGGGTCCTGGAAATAGCCTCAGACAGGGCTTATCTGCCCGGGAGCCTGGAAGGAGTGGAAACCCCGGTTTCAGTACCGGTTCCGCACCGTGCTCTCGCGACACCCGTGGCCAGGGCCATGGCAAAAAAGGCCGGTATCGATATACGGAACATAAAGGGAACGGGCCCCGCGGGCAGGGTAACCAAGGAAGACGTTAAAAACGCGGGGAGCGGAGCGGCCTTCGAGCGCCGGCCCGGCGGGCAGGAAATCGAACTGATAAAGACAAGCATGCTCCGGAGTACCATTGCCAGGCGCATGATCGAATCCCTGCGGCAGACTGCGCAGATTACGGTGTTCGAGGAGGCGGAGGTTACCGCCCTGAAATCACTCCGGGACCGGTCCAGGCCGCGGTTTCAGGAAAAAGGTATACACCTGACCTGGCTGCCCTTTGTAGTCAGGGCCTGCGTGAAGGCACTGCGCGACCATCCCCTTCTCAACAGTGAAATGGATAAAGCCGGGGAAACCATTATTGTCAAGAAGTACTATCACATAGGCATCGCGGTTGATACTGAAGAAGGTCTCCTCGTACCCGTACTCCGGGACGCGGACAAAAAAAACATATCCCTGCTGGCAGAGGAACTTGCGCAGATGAGCGAAAAAGCGCGGAGCCGCAAACTGTCCCTGGAGGACATGAAAGACGGCACGTTTACCATTACCAATTACGGCATCTACGGCGGCAGGTTCGCCACGCCTGTACTCAATTATCCCCAGACCGCGATTCTCGGGCTCGGCAGAATCCGTAAACAGGCTGTAGCTGCGGAACAGGGCTTGCGGGAAGGTACCGTGCTCCCCCTGTCCCTCACCGTGGATCACCGTGTAATCGACGGGGGCGAAGCTTCCAGGTTCCTTTCTTCGCTCATCGCGTATCTTGAGGAACCAGCCATGCTGCTCATGGCCTAGGAGTGTTATCCATGTACGATGTTGTGATTATCGGTTCCGGCCCCGCAGGGTATTCGGCAGCTTTACGGGCGGGCCAGCTTGGTTTTAAAACCGCCCTGGTCGACAGGGGTCCCGTCGGCGGCATGTGCGTGAACTGGGGCTGCGTGCCCATGATATCCTTTATGGAATCCGCCAGGCTTTTCAGGCGCCTTAAGGATTCGGACATGCTGGGCATCACCGGGATAGATTACTCCAGGGTCGGCCTCGATCTGAAAAAAGTGGTCCTGCGGGCATCTGCTGTTGCAGGGGAGGTGAGGGCTGCAGTTACCGCCATGCTTAAGCGCCTGGCCGTGGACATCATCGCGGGAGAGGCGGGGATAACTGACGCTGAAACGGTGGTTGCCGGCGGCAGAATCCTCAAGACCAGCTTTGTCCTTATCGGCACCGGCTCCGTGCCCCTTCCCTTCAATCCCGATCCCGCGCTCAGGAAGGCCCTCGGCGGGGCCGAGATCGTGGAGCTTAAAAATCTATTCGGCCGTACCGACATGAAGGAATCCCTGGCTGTCTGGGGAGGTACGCCTTCTGCCCTGGAAATCGCCCAGTTCTTCGCCCTTTCGGGCAGGCGGGTTGTCCTGCTTTACCCTGAGGAGGGATTTTCCGCGGGAATGGACAGGGACGTGCTTTCCGGGCTGCTTCCCGTTCTTGAGAAGGACGGAGTGCGGTTCATGCCTGTGGGAGAATACCTGAAAAATCCT
>SPDA01000636.1 GCA_004525155.1 Spirochaetales bacterium | reverse complement strand
GAGGTCCGGCGCGGGATCCGTGACTTTTTGAAGGCTGAACCTGAAATCCTCCGGCGCAAACCGGGTAATCCAGTTCCAGGCGCAGGCCGCCCGGGTACGAATTCGGTTTTTTTCGATATCGCCGAAACGCGTTTCTGAGGCGGCGGCATCCGCGGACAGGTACTCTATCACCTCGTCAACACTGCCGCTGTAGATCTGCAGGAGATTGCACAAGTGACGGAAAGGCGCCTGCAGGGGCATGGATTCCGGAACGCTGCGGACCTGGGACAATTCGTAGGTCCGTTTTTCCTTTTCCCGGCGTTTTTCGCCGACATCTTCCTTGCCGAAATAGATCCTTTCACAGCGGTCGTAATCCTCGTATATTTTAATGACATCCAGGTCGAAGGAAATCGCGAATTCCGCGTTTGGTCTGGTGCCCGCGAACAGGTACCGCGTAATTTCCGGCTGATACACATCGAGTACCTCGCGAAGACTTATGACCTCCCCGCTGGAGGAGGAAATCTTTCCGCCGAGACCCTTGATGCTGATAAAATCGTATTGAAAGGTAACCGGCGCTTCCCCCTCGTACACTTCCCTGATGATACGTCTCGCCGTATCGAAAGAGCCCCCTTCGGAATGATGATCCTTGCCTGCAGGCTCGAAATCAACGCCTTCATGCTTCCAGCGCATGGGCCAGTCCACCCGCCAGAAGAGTTTGACCGCTCCAGTGTGCCTGAGATCAAGTGTTTCCCTGCTGCCGCAGGAGGTGCAGGAATAGGACAGGCCCCAGCTGCCGTCCCAGGCTTCAATCTCCGTCGTGTCCCTGGAGCAGGCGGTGCAGAACACCGAAACCGGCTGCCAATCCGCGGGCAGGGGTTCGGTGCGGTGATCGTTAAGGATTTCCATGATAGTCTGCCGCACTTCCAGAGCCCTGCGCATGCCTTCGGCATAAAGGGATTTTTTATACTGTTCCGCCTGGTAGATATATTCCGGATCGATACCCACCAGATGCAGGGTTTCTTCCACCTCAATCTCGTTGGCGCGGGCATAACTTTCCGCCTTTCCGTAAGGGTCCGGCACCTCCGTGATGGGTTTTCTGATATAGTCTGTAAGCATTTCCTGCTCAGGCATGTTTTTAGGCACTTTCCGGAACACATCGTAATCATCCCAGGAATAGATGAAACGCGCCTTCCTGCCTTTTTCCCGCAGCGCCCGCACCACGAGTTCCACGGAAATAATCTCCCTGAAGTTGCCGATATGCACGGTGCCGGATGGAGTTATGCCCGAGGCGCAGACGTACTGCTCCTTGTCGCCCTTTTCACGAATTATTTTGTCCGCGGTAATATCCGCCCAATGTGTTGATTTCTGTTCCATAAGAGGCTGTATTATAGCGATAAGGGCCCGCTTGGGCAAGGAGCCGGAATTCCGTGTACCGAAAATTTACCTTCTGCCTGCTTGACAAAAATGAAAAGATTCTTTATATTGCTAACTATATTAAATAGTTCTAATAATTCGAAAATGCCGTTTACAAGCGGTTTGCCGTAGGGCAGAAATCACTTACAAATTATTGTCCGGTTGTTCCAGCCTTTTGCATCATATGCTTTGCTCCTGGTAAAGGCGGGAAAACCGGGCTTTTTTTTGCCTTGCAACGAAGATTAATGCAAATCCGCCGCAGCTTTACGCAGTCCCTTGAATGCCTGCACAGTTTGGGGTACAATCCCGGGCATCATCATGAAGAAGCATATCGACGCACTCATTTTTGATTTCGGCGGGGTTCTCACCCTGCCCCAGGATCCCGGTTGTCTCAAGACCATGGCGGAACTCTGCGGCGTCACAGCCGGAAAATTCAGGGAGGCCTATATAACCGACCGGCTCGCCCTTGACCGGGGCGATATGGAGGTAGGGGAGTACTACGAACGCATCCTCGGGTTTCTCGCTGATGACGGAAAACCCGCGCCCGGGGACGGGACCATTCCCCGGCTTCTGGAACTGGATCTTTATTCGTGGGCCAGGGAAAACACTGAAATGGCGGCGTTCGTGCGCAGGCTGAAGGCAGGCGGGTATCCCCTGGGGCTCCTCTCCAACATGCCCTCATATTTTCTGCCGAAACTTCAGGCGCTTATGCCGGCTTTCAGGCTGTTCGACGCGGAAGTGTTTTCCTGTGACGCAGGTCTTGTCAAACCGGAGCCGGCAATATACCTGAAAGCCCTCGAGGCCTTAGGCGCCGCGGTACAGAG
>SPDA01000391.1 GCA_004525155.1 Spirochaetales bacterium | reverse complement strand
GCTAATTCAAATATTTTAATATTATGTATTTAAGATTATAATATATAAATATAGTAATTCTTTTCGGGCATATAACATATTCTCACTTGAGAAAACCCTTGAACTCCTTATCTTACGTACATTATATACAGCTTTTTCCAAAAAATTGAAGTAATTTAACGGGCGGAAAGGATATAATTTGATTCAGGAAGCTGTAATATAGATTCATGTTACTCATTGTTATACAGAATCAACGACACCCGCCCCTTCAAGAAGTCAGCGGCCAGAGTCTACCTAAAAATACTCTCTTCCACGGAAAATACCCGCAAAAAAGGCATTTTCGCGCGGGGGGTCACAGACTTTCTTTACCTTTCTTTCTGCTGTTGTGCATACACCGCTGTAGCGGAGCCCTTCATCCGGAATAATGAAGCCACAATTCAGGCAAAAGGGAGCGGTAATGTAATAAAAAAATTTTTCATTCAGTTCATACCTCCGAAATCTGACACGCGGCATGCCGTGGTGCCTCCTTATTCATATTCTCATCTATTTCCTGTTTTGCTCTATAAATTCTTTATAGCGGGCCTTTTTCTCCTCGATGTACTTTTCTATTTCAGGTGTCAACATCGTATTTCTCACTTCAGAATCGGAGCCCTGTATTTCATAAACACCACACCTGCCGGTTTCATCATTGATATCTATGGTAAAGTCATGCATATTGAATTTACACACATTATTGCTTGTTTCTACAGTATACATATAATCTTCAAAAAGCTGCGATTCAAATTGCATTCCGGTATCTACCCCATCGCCGATTCCTTTTATATAATATCTCTTCGCTGCGTATGTCTCAACGTTGCCTTCCGCATCAGTCTTCCATATTCCCATATGCTTTTCATATCCGCCAAAGATTGCTACATAGGTTCCGTCCGGAAAATAATAAGATACAGAATAAAAATACGGTAGCGCTGCCGTGTGAATTGATTTTCCGGAAAGGTTCGGCAAAAAACCGATGGGGATTCTGAAACTGTAAGAGGTGGAACGGAGGTCAAACAAAATATCGCTGATACAAGGTCTATTATATGCCCCGCCGGGATATACTTCATCAATAGTAATTTTAAATTTTGAAAATTTTATATCTCCCGGTATTTTCACAACTCTGCTCTCCATCAAGTCCGTAAAATCCACGGTGATCGGGAAAGCATCGAGCCGGATTGTCGCTTTTTTAACCCGGTTATATTTTCCAAATAAATCTTCCTGAAATGCTCCGGGTCGAATTTCTATCTCACCGCACTGTTGCGGTTTAAAAAAAATGATTTCCAGATAATCGCCTATGCCGCCATTCTTTTCATTTCCGATCCAAAAAGAATGGGGATCCCCGTCGAAAGCCTTGGCCGGATGAAACCGCAGATCGCTTTCGTCCTTTTGAAGAAAACCGGATGAATTAAAATCCTTCACCATTGAATTGAATGAATAGTTTGGAGTATCCCCTGAATCCAGTATATCGAGGTAATAACCGAAACAATATCCGCGGAATTGATCATTTTCAACCCCGAACCAGTAGGAGCAGGTATTGTCGATTTGTACGGGGCTCCGGGTCATTTCATACAGGTTAAGCCTGGCGCCTTTTGCAAGCCTGGATACTGTTTTTGCCCCTGCATCCGGCTTGTCCAGTAAAGAAATACCATCAGTGTTGACAACGGCGGAGCCTGCAGTACGCTCGGTTGAATATTGGGGCTTATACTGATAATTTTCTATATCAATCGGTATCCGCTTTCCTTTTAAAAAAAATTGGATCTCCGCAGCGCAGTTGCCGCTTCCTCCTTCACTATAGTAATAATCATCAATACGAAACGTGAACTTCCGAAAGTTCACGACCTTTGGCAGACCAATGCTCTGTGTTTCAATTTTATCCCTGAAGTCAGCTTTCATGCTGAAACCATCCAGAAAAATAGCCGCGGATTTTACCCGGAAATACGCTTTCCACAATGCCGGATCGAAATTCCCCGGCATGACCCGGATCTCGTCGACGCTGACGGAATTTCCGAAATCAATCTCGATCGTTTTTTCAGAGGATGCACCTGCCACCCAGCATGTCAGTGGATTATTGTCAAAGGCTTTTACAGGTTGGTAGCGCGCCGGATCCTCGGGATCGCTTCGCGCGCTCGAAGCCGTGACTTAGCCTTCGTTCGCGGAAGCCGGCGCCGAAATCCGTTCGAGAAATCCCCCGAACACCCAGCCCTGCATGTCCTTCCACTGCACCTTTGTCCATTTACCGGTCGCGCCCTGGATCGTAAATGTATCGCCTTTTTCCTCGAGCATGGTAACCGCCGTGCCGCCGGGGATAAGGGCGAGAACCTTCCCTTGCGTGCTGGGAGCGTCGCGCATATTCAAGCCGTCGGGAGTGTTTATGCGAAAGAGCTTTGAATCCGCGAAAGAGCTTCCCAGGGAGCTTTTATCGATCCTCACGGGGCGGAAGCCTAGGCCGTCGCCCCCATAGGCCGGCGTATCGCGGACGCGATACGAAGTGCGCAGCGTGCCGGCATCGCTGCGCCAGCTATTGCCGCGACACGCGCGGTACGACCCCGTATTAGTGCCTCTCGGGTCCGTCTGACTTGAAGCGGTATAATTCCCATACCAGTCCCAGCACCACTCCTGCACGTTCCCGGTCAGGTCGTAGATACCCAGCTCGTTGCCGGCCTTCGTCCCCACCGGCTGGGTCTTGCTCCCGCTGTTGCCGCTGTACCAGGCCACGCTGCCTTCGCTGTTCCCCCCGGCGTACTTGTACCCCCTGGACAACTTCCCGCCCTTGGCCGCGTATTCCCATTCCGCTTCCGTGGGCAGACGGTATCCGTCCGCGTTCCAGTCCGCGCTCACACTGGCGGAGGTGATATTGCCGTCGGAGTTCTTCCCTATCCCCGTTATCGTATACACCTGGAGTAAACCTTCTTTCTGGGACCTCGCATTACAGTACGCGACTGCATCGTACCAGGTAACCGTTTCCACCGGCAGATTGTCCCCTTTGAATTTCGACGGGTTGAACCCTATCACATCCCGGAACTCCTTCTGTGTCACCTCGTACTTGTTCATGAAAAACCCGCTCACCGTCACCGAATGCTTCGGCTTCTCACTATCATACCCGCCGCCGGCGGTATCCCCCATAGTGAAGGTACCTCCTTCCACGAGGACCATGTTGTCATCGGCAAATACGGTTCCAAGCGAGAATACCAACAGAATTAAACCAACTGGTAAACTTTTTGTTCTTTTCATTCTTTTCCCCTGTATGCCGCTAGGTTGATGCTTTTCAGGATGACTTTTCCATGATTGTCACGCGGCGGAATTACTCACATTATAACTAAAACATTATTAGTTGTCTTCTTTTCCCAGGAACGCCAACTCATTGCCGGGTTCATTTGAAATCGTTCTTTTTAAATGAAGG
>SPDA01000507.1 GCA_004525155.1 Spirochaetales bacterium | reverse complement strand
TCCCGCAATCCATCATAAAAAAGATGCCGCAAAAGTTGCGTCGAAAATTCTGGGCGCCCTGCGGAGTCCATACCGGCTTGCAACGATCAAGGCAACCTCCCCGGTGACTATAGGCGTCAGCATCGGCATTTCAATTATTCCGGCAGACGGCAAGGACGTTGAAACGGTAACCAAGAATGCGGACCTGGCCATGTACACGGCAAAAGAAACCGGAAAGAACCGCTCCGTTTTTTACAGCAGGGACATGGACAAAAAAGCCTTTGAAAAATGGGAAATTGAACAGGGCATAAAGAAAGGGATTCAGAACAGGGAATTCCGGCTCTGCTATCAGCCTCTGGTGAACATGCAGGAAAAAATAATCGGGTTTGAGGCGCTCATCCGCTGGAACCATCCTGAACTCGGGGACCTGCCGCCCGGAAGGTTCATACCCATTGCCGAAGAGACGGGATTGATAACCCCCCTGGGGAACTGGATTATGGAGCAGGCCTGCAGGGACACCGCGAAGCTCAATAAAAGCGGATATTCCAGCCTTTTCGTGGCGATAAACCTTTCATCGAAGCAGTTCGAGCAGAAGGACATCGTAGACAATATAAGCAGCATCATCCAGCGGACAAGAATAAAACCGGGCAACCTAAAACTTGAAATCACGGAGACCTGCATCATGAACGCGCCGGAAGAGGCAATCAAGAAAATGCACGATATAAAGGCGAGGCAACCTGGCATCCAGATAGCCATTGATGATTTCGGAACCGGGTATTCATCCCTGAGCTACCTGTCGAAACTGCCTGCCGACCTGATAAAAATCGATCTCTCCTTTGTATCGAAACTGTTTCAAAGCAACAACGAAAAAATCGTTAATGCCATCATCAACCTGGCCCTCAGCCTCGGCATGGAAATTGTCGCCGAAGGGGTGGAATCCCATGACCAGTTCGTTTTCTTCAAACAGAAGAAATGCGGCCTTCTTCAGGGTTTTTATTTTCACAAACCTCTCGATTATATCGATCTCTGCGGAATTCTCGAAAAAGGCGTATACGTTTAATCCGCTGCTCCTTATACGAGGAGCTCGCCGATCCGGGAAAGTTCCTGCATCCGGTTATAGGCCGCTTCCGAGGGGCCGTGTGTCTTCCGGTCATACTCAACGACCTTCACATACAAGTCGTTTACAAGGTCCGCCAATATGGCAAGATTGGCGGGGAAATTGCTGACGGCGATATCCCGGAGCAGTTTTTCATTGGCGGTAAGCGAACCGGACCGGGAAATCGCACTGTCTGAAGCGGAAACTACCAATGTCCGTATATTGGGCAGCAGCTGTTTTTTAGCCTTGGAAACAAACTCCGCCATGGCGAGAATCCGTTCATAAAGTTCGTCAAAACGATAATCCCCGAAAAAGGTCGTTTCTTTGGCCAGATCGTCGATAAGTTCCCAGGCATGAAGGTCAATCTGCATGGTGTTAAAACCTTTCCTGATATATTTATTCGAAATGTTCTTCCGGTAATGCTCCCCCAGTTTTTTGATAGCATTGATAACATCGCCGTCGGTTAAAACCATTTTATTCTCCTTATTACATATTATTTTAATTCAGAAACCAGTGCTGCCCGGTTTCATGTATTTACCCTGCCACGTATTCCGGGCATCCATGGACTTCCTGATTTCCCGATAAAATGCGTCTTTGACGGGAACCTCGACCGGCAAGGCCCTTCTCTCCGCCGGTGTATCACAGGTCAGCCGCATGACGACGCATTCCGCAGGCAGTCTCTCCAGGGCGCCTATGACATACTCCGCATGCCTTTTACTGCTCGCCAGGGCCAGTTCCCCCTGGAGATATTCGCGGTGCATGGAAGTACCCTGCGGTATATGAAGATCGTGAATCTTTATCCCCCCGGGTTTAAGCGCCGCGAGGACATCGATGGTCTCCATCATATCTTCTTCCGATTCGCCGGGCAGGCCGAAAATAACATGGACTGCGCATTTTATTCCTTTAGATTGTAGCATGAGAAAGGAATCATGAAAATCCTGAAATGTATGGCCCCGTTGGATTCTCCGGAGGGTCCTGTCATGAACGCTCTGAAGGCCGAGTTCGACCCAGACATCGGAAAGGACGCCCCTGTAGGACGCAAGGAGGTCCGCTGCAGCCGGCGTTATACAATCCGGCCTGGTGGAAACGATAAGTTCCAGAAACTGATGGCAGGATAACGCGGTGTCGTAACAGATTTTCAGCTTTTCCACCGGAGCGAAGGTGCCGGAAAAGGCCTGGAAATAGAGGATGAACCGCTCCGCGCTGTAGCGTTTCCGCAGAAAGCCAAGCCCCGCTTCAACCTGTTTTTCAAGGGCAGGTACCTTGCCGGGCAGATAGACGGCCCGGGAACCGTATTCATCGCAATACGAACAGCCCGGCGACTGCCTGTCCGCACCCCGGTTGGGGCAGGAAAACCCTCCGTCAACTGCCACCCGGTACACACGTTCCCCGTATCTTTCCCGCAGATACCTGTTGTAGCTCAAAAACGGTTCCTCCGGCGGCGTCTTTATTTGAACATTTTCCATTTCGCTGATGATATCATACTTTTATTTTCCTTACACCGGCATTGCCGCGCATTTAAAATATTGACATCATCCCGAATCTTCCATAGAGTTGGGCCCATGAGTCGTGTACACCATGTTTTTTTTCTGGCTGCGGCGGTTTCCGCCGCGCTTCTCTCCGTTTCCTGCGGGATATCCGCTGTCGGCAGGGCGACACTATGGACAAATAAACCGGAAT
>SPDA01000348.1 GCA_004525155.1 Spirochaetales bacterium | reverse complement strand
CCGGCTTCAGGATGCGGTAGTTTACCCGAACGCCTTCATTCTCTATAATGCCCAGTATGCGGCTGCTCATAATCGAAGACGATGAACAGATAGCGGGGTTTGTCATCAAGGGACTCAAACAGGCGGGGTATGCCGTGGACCACGCATCCGACGGAAACGAAGGTCTTGCCATGGCGGAAACGACGCCATACGACGCTCTAATTATCGACATCATGCTGCCCGGACGCGACGGCTATTCCATCATCCGCAGCCTGCGGCAGAAAGGCACCGCGACACCCGTCCTCATCTTAAGCGCCCTCGGTTCCCTCGACGACAAGCTTGAAGGATTCAAGGCCGGCACGGACGATTATCTTACCAAGCCGTTTTCCTTTGCCGAGCTGCAGGCAAGGCTCCTGGCTCTTCTGAAACGATTCGCCAGGGGACAGGGCCAGAACAGCCTGCAGGCGGGCGGTCTCTCGATGGATCTTTTAGGCCGCCGGGTAAGCCGGGGCGGAATGGAAATAGAGCTGCAGCCGAGGGAATTCGCCCTCCTGGAATATCTCATGCGCAACGCAGGCAACGTTGTTTCCAAAACCATGATCATGGAACATGTGTGGGATTACCATTTTGATCCGCAGACAAACGTGGTAGACGTCCTGGTTCACCGCCTGCGAAGCAAGATAGATAAAGACTTTCCGGACAAGCTGATTCATACAGTCAGGGGCGTGGGATATGTCCTCAAAGTCACTTAACCTGCGGTTTACCGCTGTTTTTACCGGCATCTTTATCCTGGGGGCCATCCTGCTTTCGACCGCGACCTATGTCATCCTGGAGAACTCCATGCGCAGGGACGATTACTCCGAGGCCCGCTCACGTCTCCTCGAATTCTGGGCAACCTACAGGACCGGCGGACTCAATCTGGTGCGCAGTGAACTGAGCTTTGAACGGATGGTAATGGAAGACAGGCTCTATATGGTCCGCATAGCCGGAGCGGGCAACAACACCCTGTTCGTCTTCTTGCCCGCCCAATGGGTATCGTATAACCCGGGACGTCTGGAGACGCTTTCCTACATCGGCGAAGGCAGTATCATCCGCCTGCCGTCCAGGGAGGACCGCAGCGCGCTGGAAGTTTCTTCGCTGAGACTGCCGGACGGCAATATACTTCAGGTAGGCATGAGCTCGAAACGGCGCATCGAAGCCCTGGCACGCTTCCGGCGTATCTACCTGCTCGTGTTCCTTCCACTGAGCGGCCTGAGCCTCCTGGGCGGTTTCCTGTTTTCAACACGGTCATTAAAGCCCATACGGCAGCTCATAGATGTCACCAGGACCATCATCGACACGGGCAGGACCAATACGCGCATCCCGGTCCGCGGGTCCGGCGACGAGCTCGATGAGCTCGTGACGCTCTTCAACAAGGCCCTTTCGAGAATAGATACACTCATTACGGGAATGCGGCAGTCCCTCGACAACGTCGCGCATGATCTGCGTACTCCCATGACCCGCCTGCGCGGGACTGCGGAAATTGCCATGCAGGGAGTTGACGACCTGCCTTCCTTCCGCGCCGCCCTTTCCTCCTGTATGGAGGAATCTGACAAGATGCTCGCAATGCTTTCCACACTGATGGACATTTCGGAAGCCGAAACCGGCGTCATGCGTCTGGACAGGAAGTTGATAAGCCTGACCGGTATCCTGACAGACATCGCGGATCTGTACAGCTACACCGCGGAAGAAAAGGGGGTCAAGCTGACCCTTCAGAAAGCCGAGGAGATCCGCGTGACCGCTGACTTGAACCGTATCCGACAGGTTATCGCGAACCTTCTCGACAACGCGATAAAATACACGGAGCCCGGCGGCAGTGTGCAGGTTTCAGTACTGGCAGATGAGGACCGGGTAAGGGTAGAGATACAGGATACAGGGTCGGGCATACCTGCGGAAGATATACCCCGTATCTGGGAACGCCTTTACAGGGGAGCCAACAGCCATTCCATTCCGGGACAGGGACTCGGCCTCGGTCTGGTGCGGGCAATCATACAGGCCCACAACGGCGAGGTGAACGTCCGCAGCGAGTCCGGTAAAGGATCGATTTTCAGCTTTTCCCTTCCAGTCAGGTCTTAAAAAGCCGTAAGATTCCTTTCTTTTCATTACAAAACTGTAATTTCCGGGAAATCCCGGGGAAACCTGCCGGTGGTATGTTGTCTGTAAAGGAAATATACGAAAGGAGGCAGGTTATGAACCTCAAATCAGTACTTAGATCCAGAATACTTCACATTGCGGCTGCTGCAGCGGCGGCGCTGGCCGTTGGTTTTTTCACGGGGCGCAGCTTTAATGTTTCTCCGGGAGCTCCGGCGCCCTCGCAAAATCTCATACAGCCGGTAACATATAAACTCTCGGGCAACGAGATGCAGACAGCAGCTGACCTTCAGGAAGCCTGGCGCGGGGTCGCGCAGAGAGTCCTGCCCGCAGTCGTTGAAATTGACGTGGGAACTGCCGGCAGAACCGAGGGCCTCGGCTCAGGCGTTATCGTCCAGCGTGACGGAAAAACGGTGTATGTACTTACAAACAACCACGTTGTAGGGGAAGCGGACACCATCAGCGTCAAACTGCATGACGGTAAAAATTTCACCGCTACCCTCACGGGGAAAGACCCTAAGAGGGATCTCGCCCTGGTGGAATTCCAGACAGACGCGGCAGTGACAGTGGCCGAGCTCGGAAACTCCGATGCGCTCCAGGTGGGGGACTGGGTAATGGCGGTGGGAAACCCCCTCGGCTTCAATTCAACCGTAACCGAGGGTATCGTGAGCGCCATCGGCCGGCAGGGGCTGTCCAATTCCGGAAATGTTTCATTTACCGACTACATCCAGACGGACGCGGCCATAAACCAGGGTAATTCCGGCGGCGCGCTGGTGGACATTTACGGCAGACTCGTGGGCATCAACAGCTGGATCGCTTCCTACTCCGGAGGAAATGTGGGCCTCGGTTTCGCGATACCCGTCAACAACGCGAAATCGGTCATCGATGATTTCATTTCCAGCGGAAAGGCATCCTACGGCTGGCTCGGGATCAGTATGGGCACGGAATCATCAGAGGACGGCGGCACCGTTCAGGGAGCCTATGTTTTCAGTGTCTACAGGGACTCGCCGGCCTGGGCCGCCGGCATTCTGCCGGGGGACTCAATAGTTGCCATCAACAATGAACTGATAGAGGATTCAAACCGTCTTCTTTTGGTGGTGGGAAATTTCTCACCCGGGCAAAAAGCGGACTTCACCATACTCCGGGAAAACAGGCGTATTCATGCCGATGTGGTTATTACCAAACGTGCGGACGATGAAAACCTCCAGGCGCAGGCTGCCGGACTCTGGCCGGGAATGACGCTGGTACAGATTACAAAGGAAATCCGGACAAAACTCAGCCTCCCTAAAGACACAGGTAACATAATTGTCAGTTCGGTAATGGATGGAAGCCCGGCCGCGGATGCGGGGCTTAAACCCGGCGATGTGATTAATTCGATTGACAATAGAAAACCATCCACACTTCCTGAATTTTACACTGCCCTGAACAAGGGGAGCCGCGGGAAGGTACTGCTTGAAGGTACCCGGCAGGGCGGATTATTCAGGGCAGAGATAGTCAAATGACAACCCTTTGCCCGGTCCATGCCTCCGCTTATCATTACAATAGTGTAAGAAAGCGGAAAGGTAATGGAAATCCGGGCAAAGTATTATATTCATGAAATCCAAT
>SPDA01000531.1 GCA_004525155.1 Spirochaetales bacterium | reverse complement strand
CATTCTGTCCGTGCAGGGGATCAGGCCTTACCAGAACAGTAGTCCTGTGAACATTGGCAGTTAGCCACGAATCGATCAGCCCTTCAAGATACCTTCCGGCAGCGCTTACCTTTTTCTTCAATTCTTCCATATATGTTTCGAACAGCAGGGTTTTCTCGGGGGATTCGTTGTGCATCCAGCCCTGCAGAACCCGCCCGCAAAGCCGAAGGCCGAAGGGTATGCCTCCCTTTATCTCACGGTTCTGAAATTCAACCCTTCTTAATACCCCCTCCAGCATTTCCTGAGGTATGCCCTTATCCGTAAGATTTCTCAAGGTCTCCATTACAAGGTTTTCAAAGTCCTGCTGTTTTTCCGGATCCGTTCCCCTCAAGCCGATGGTGAATACCATCTGCCTGGTATGCATGTCGAGACCGCTTACGGGAGAAAGATCCTGTCCGAGGCCGGATTCGACCAGGGCCTTGTAGAGTACAGCACCCGGGTTTCCTATAAGAATTTCCGCAATAATTTCCATTTCCAGGGCTTTACTCGGTTCGAAGGCGTGGCCCAGGAGCCAATTGAGGGTGATGGTGGTTTTCCCGCGGGGAGATTCCTCCGCACCGAGATGACAGGTTTTTTCAAGGACCGCAGGCGCCTTCCACGCGGGCTGGTCCGGAATATCGGATGAAAGCGGGATTTTCCCGAAAACGCCCAGGAACCGTTCCTCCAGGAAGGTGAGGTATGTTTCCGTGGGGATGTTTCCGTAGAGAAATATTCTGCAATTTGAAGGGTGGTAATAGGTGCGGTGAAACGTGAGGAATTCCTCGTAAGTCAGATCCGGGATGACTTCAGGATCACCTCCCGCGTCAAAGGCATAAGGGGTATCCGGAAAAAGGGAACGGTAAGACCACTCAGCCGCGATGGAATCGTGATTGGCATAATTGCCCTTCATCTCGTTGTATACGACGCCGGTAATTCCTGCCCTGTTCTCGGGACCAAGCTGAATGCGGTGGCCCTCCTGCCAGAAAACCTCCCTCCGCAGCAGGGGAAAAAACACGGCGTCCCCGTAGACTGCCATGACATTGAAGAGGTCCTTTGCCAGGGTGCTGGCAGCCGGGTAAATGGTTTTGTCGGGATAGGTCATGGCATTGAGAAAGGTATGCATGCTCCCTTTAAGGAGCTGGATAAAGGGATCCTTTACGGGATAGTTTTCAGACCCCGAAAGCACCGCGTGCTCCACGATGTGCGCGGCTCCCCTGTTGTTGAAGGAGGGGGTCTTAAAGCAGAAGGAAAAGAAATTTTCCTCGTCCTCCGCCAGCAGATGATAAACCTGGCAGCCCGTTGCATTATGTGTAAGCCAGATACCCCTGGCACGGTATTCGGGAATATCAGAGGATTGAAGAAGGGTAAAACCCGGACTGGGTGATTTGTCGCTCATTATATGCCTCTTATGGTTGTGAGTAAGCCGGGCCGAAGGTCATGCCTCCTTACCCCCTTTCGGCTTTCTGTTTTGCAACCGACATTACAATATACGAATCGGGTTGTCCCGTAAAGGACTTTTGAAGGGTTTCGCTGTCCCCGGGACCCGAAACGATATCTCTCAACGTCAATCCTTCAAAGCGATGGCCACCTTGAAAAGCACGTCCTCAGCATCAAAACAGAACTCCGTTTGCTCCGCTCTCCCGCTTACTTCAGATTCGTCGAACAGGATTTCCGGGAAAGACATGTTATACATCGTTTCTTTTCCGCAGTACATTGTGAGGAAATTACCGGCAAGCACGCTGAGCAGTTCGAGAAGGCAGTCGTCGATCTCGTCCGCGGACAATTCCGCCCAGTCGCTTCCGTATACATTTTCAACTATCATCCGCTTGCAGGCCGTCGGCAGAAAAAGTATCATGCTGCCGTCGGCGGGCGCCTTGAAGCCGATGTGAAGGATATGGCTGAATTCAACCACATCCGTTTCGCAGGATTCATGGTACATGGTATCGACAAGGGCCATGTCCATAAACGTGAGGTTTACCGCTTTTAAGACCGCATCTTTTAATTTATCATTGTCCATTTGGTTCTCCTAAAACTTCGAGGAGTTTTGACGGGCTTAAGGGTTTCCGGATTATGGCCATTACGCCCGCTTCCAGAAACTGGCTTTCCAGCACATCGTTTCCCATGCTCGAAATAATGATGACCGGCATGGCCTTCCCCTCTTCCCTCAATCGCAGCTTTTTTAAAAAGGTGTTGCCGTCCATCTTGGGCATCTTCAGGTCCGTTACAACAAGATCGACCGATCTTTCATCCAGTTTCGAAATGGCTTTGAGGCCGTCTTCGGCTTCATGATATCGGAGGTCATGAAAGCCCGCGATGTCAAAGCAGCGTTTTATTATCATCCTGGACGTTGCCGAATCATCGACAATGAGCACATCTTTAAAGTTCATTGATTACCTCGTTTCATTTTGTCCAGCTCTCTTGTGAATTTGAAATTACGAATTCACCGGCATCCACGGAACCCATTACCATCCTGATAATATTCCCGGCGTTTTTCCGGTCCCGCCCGGCGAATCATTCGTCTCGAAAAGGAAGCTTTCCATCGTCTCAGGTGTATTAAGCTCATCAGGAAGGACATCTCCCAGTCTTGCCATAATACAATTCTATGGATAATTTTGAAAATAGCAAGCAGAATTCAGGCACTTGACTT
>SPDA01000382.1 GCA_004525155.1 Spirochaetales bacterium | reverse complement strand
ATTCCCGGAACTTTCTGGAGCTATAATCACGCAATAAAATTCCAGGGAAAAAAGTCCCTTATGCCGCCCCTGGGGCTCATGACCATAGCTGCAATGCTGCCTTCAGATTTCGAAAGCAGGATTCTGGACATGAACGTGGAAAAACTCAAGGACAGGGATATAGCCGAATCTGATATCGTTTTCATTTCTGCAATGATAGTGCAGAAAGATTCCTTCGAGGGCGTGGTTGCCATGTGCAACAGGCTTGGCGTGCCTGTCGCGGCCGGCGGACCTTACGTTACGTCTCTCTATGAAAAAATCGCCGGGGTGGACCATTTTATCCTCGATGAAGGGGAGATTACCCTTCACCAGTTCATTGAAGATTACCGGAACGGTACCCCGAAACCCGTCTATAGGACTGAAGATAAACCCGATGTGGCGCTGACGCCCGTACCGAGGTTTGACCTTGTCGACATGAAGGATTACACGAGCATGCCTCTCCAGTATTCCAGGGTCTGCCCCTTCAGCTGCGAGTTCTGTGATATTATCAATCTCTTCGGCAGGAAGATGCGGACCAAGGGAGTAGAACAGTTCCTTGGCGAGCTTCAGGCTGTTTACGACATCGGCTACAGGGGCAACATTTTTGTCGTTGACGATAATTTTATCGGCAACAAGATGAAAGTGAAGGAATTACTCCGGGCCATTGTTCCCTGGCTGGAAAGCCACAATTTTCCCTTCGATTTCACCACCGAGGCAAGCGTCAACCTGTCCCAGGACGAGGAACTTATGGACCTTATGGCAAAAGCGCGGTTTGTCCTCGTGTTTCTCGGCATCGAGACCCCTGTCGCTGCAAGCCTCCAATCTGCAGGGAAATCGCAGAACCTCAAGGAGGACCTCGTAACTAGCATTCACCGCATCCAGGAAAAGGGACTCGATGTATGCGCGGGGTTTATTGTAGGCTTCGATACGGACCCGGAAAATATCTTCGAAATACAGGCCGAGTTCATCAAACAGCTGGCCATCCCGACGGCAATGGTGGGTGTAATGCTGGCTCTGCCCAACACCCAGCTTCACGACAGGCTTAAGGCGGAAGGCAGGCTCCTGGCGGATTCCGACGGCAACAACCAGACCTTGGACGTCAATTTTGTTCCTGTCATGCCCAGGGACGTGCTGCTTAACGGATACAAGCGCCTTCTCAAGGAAATTTATACTCCCAAAAATTATTTTCAGCGGTGCAGGGAAGTCATTATGCGCTACCCCGAATCGCGCTGGGTCATTGCGGGCGGTCCCCGGAAAAAGGTGAACTGGGAAGATGTCAAAAGCGTTTTACGTTCCCTTTTCATTCAAACATTTTCCTCCTACGGAGTACAGTATCTCAAATTTTTATGGTGGACCTTCAGGTTCAATAAATTGTTTTTAAGGGACACCATATACAATGCGGTTCGCGGCCATCACTATTTCAAGATGACCAGAATTATCCAGAGAACGCCGATTACGGCGGAAACCGAGAAATCGAGGAACCTGAGGGCCAGGCTCGAAGGCGCCCTGGCAGCTACCATCAAGACAATCGAAGAAACCACCGCGCTGCCCAAGTTCAAGAAGGTGTTCCAGGAAGATTAAAGAAGGTTGATATTTCTTCCGATTCGGTAGAATATAGCCTTAAATGAATCATCGTTCTGTAAAAAGTTTTTCCGATGAGGAAATAGTAAGGCTTATATGTGAAGGTGCGGGAAAACTGTTCGGCATCCTGGTTGAAAGATATCAGGACAGGATTTACAGCCTGGGCATGAAATTTTTCCGCGATCCTGAGGATGCAGCGGATTTTGCCCAGGACGTTTTTATCAAGGCTTTTAAAGGGCTGACCGGGTTCAAGGGAAGATTAGAGAGCGGGAACACGCGGTTTTTTTCCTGGCTGGTGAGCATTGCATACAACCACGGTATAAACAGCGTAAAACGCGGTAAAGCCTACGAGAGTCTGGGCGAGGAATTTGCGGGTTCCCTTGCGGGGGACCCCGCATATAACCATGAAAAAGAAGCAGTCAAGGAAGCCCTTGCGGAAGCTGTCAGGGATTTGCCGGACAAGTATCAAATCTGCATCGATTTGTACTTCTTTTTCGGAATGTCACATGCGGAAATCAGCGATATTACCGGTTTTCCGGTCAATACCATAAAATCCCATGTGTACAGAGCAAAGGGGCTTTTAAGAAAAGCCCTGAAAGGGACAGTTGCGGGAGACTATTATGATTTGTAAGGAATACATCGGCCGGTATCTAAAACTGGATAATCACGAAACTCTGCCCATACTCCTGCGGTTCCACGTGTTTTTCTGTCACGCCTGCAGGGAAGAGATAGAAAAAATGGAAGGCCTGTTCTCAGGCATGGATGGATATATATCCTTTCACGCCCCTTCGGACTTTACCGACAGGGTTCTTGCCGTTATACAGAATATTGAACTTGAACATGCACCGAGGAAAACAAGCCCCATCAAATACTGGTTCATTGTCGGATTTCTCCTTGTATTGTCCACAATTGTTATCCAATTTGCCAAGCCGAATGTACAGGTCAGGCTTTTCACCGGGGGTACCGTGGACCTGCCGCTCAACATTATCTTCGCCGCCGTTTGCGCCCTCTACCTGGTCATTTTTATCGGCAGCCACCTGCAGGAAGTTTCCGAATTCTTAAAGATTCACCGTTCACACTAAAACCGATACATGATAAAGTCCAGGGCATATGCGAATTCTCATAACCGGCGGGGTAAAATCCGGTAAGAGCAGGTTTGCCCTCAAACTTGCGGATGAACATTTTAAAAAAAAACTCTTTCTTGCTACAGCCATTCCTTTTGACGATGAAATGAAGGCGCGAATCGCGCGGCACCGGGAAGAACGGGACTCAAGCTACACGACCATCGAAGAGCCGGTTTACCTGGACAGGGTGCGGGGCGACAACATCATATTGGATGATATTACCGTGTGGCTCGGCAATCTTCTTCACAACGGCATCGAGGATGAATGGGAAACCATACTGCTCGGCTTTCTCCGCAACTGCGGGCAGAACGCGATAATAATAACCAACGAAACAGGGTGGGGCAATATCCCCGCGGATCCATCGGTAAGGAAGTACAACCGTTATCTGGGCACCGCCAACATGCTGCTTGCAGAGCATTGCGATGAGGTGTACGCCTGTATGGCCGGAATTCCCCTGAAAATTAAACCCTGAGGTACGGACATTATGATACGGACGGCCCCCTACTACATCATACCGGGTACCTACCTGGAAAACATCGCCTTTCTCGACGGTACTGACGGAGAAGGCAGGTTCCCGGGATTAGGCGGCGTGGAACTTCTTTTTTTTATTTTTGATCCCGAAACCGACGAGCTCTATGCGAAGGAACGAACCGGCGTGGAAGCTTATGCGGACCGGTTTATCTTTACCGTTCACATGCCTGACAACCTGGAACCCGGACATGAAGGCATCGTGGCCATGACAGAGGATCTCGCCCGGCAGTATGT
>SPDA01000437.1 GCA_004525155.1 Spirochaetales bacterium | reverse complement strand
CCCGTACCGGTCAACCACGAAAGGATCCGCCAAATCGAAGGATACTGTCCGCTTCAGGGTACCGGCCTTGAGCATGAGCTCTTTTGCCGCCTTCTTCTGATTCTCCGTATCCCACATATAACCGGTGGTATGGAATACGGCAGTTTCAGCCAATAACTGGAAAGGAAAATCCTCCAGCCGGTACTCCCTGCAGGCGCCGAGGTAGGTAAACATTGTCCGCTCATGGTCCGGCGTAACCAGGATGCGGGAACTTCCGGTAGGTACCTGTTTGAAAACCAGGGCAGGTCTGACTCCGCAATCGGCCAGCAGTTTTTCGAAGGCTTTCCCGGTGTCATCCTGACCCACGGCGCCGGCATAGACCGGGGGGTTCTGAGCGTCTTTGCAGAGCCAGGCAAAGCCCCGGAGGGTATTGGAACAGCTGCCGCCGGCAATGGTGATGTAGCCGCTGAATGCCGCCAGAATACGCGCCGAGACATCGGCTTCCACGAGATTCATGGTGCCCGGTTTATCGGTGAACTTGCTCACCATGGTGTAATCCGTGTGAATGATACAGTCCATGAGAGGATTCTCGAGACCAAGAAGGGGTATCATAGGCTTCCTCCAGGCGCTATTATTAACACGATCCGTTCAAAAATGCAATTACTTGAGCAATCGCAAAAATAATTGATTTTGGCGATTGCTCCCGCTGATTTCGATAATTTATGGATTAACGAACTATAATGCAGGGATTTATCGAAAACTGCCGGCTTATCTATGGAAGCTTTTGCGAAATTGATCGCGTTTACGCAACAGCCTCACATATCTATTTATTGACAACGCTTCAGAATACGGCATAGTATGGGTTCAAGTTCTATGGGAATAATAACAAGTCAGCAGCTCACAAATTTTTATACAGCGTATAAGGAAGCGGATGTAACCTTCACCAAGGAAGTTATACGGGCTCTGGGCCTGAACACCAAACAGGTATTTCTCAAATGCGTGGGGCAGCAGTGGCCCTGTGTCATTTATTCCTGTTCCATGATGGGCGCAAAAGTAATAGCCTGTTTAAAGGATGATTTTTTCAAAAAGGTACAGACCGCCAACAACATCGTATCCCTGCGCTTCAGTTTCAAACTTCCGGACAAGGCGGATCCAATCGCCTTTTACGCTTCGGCAAGGATAATGGGCTTTAATCCCTATACGAAAGATAACACCTCCCTTAATTTTCTTTCCCTGGTTTTTACCCAGCGTCCGCCCGACAGTCTCATAGAAATTCTGGGCATTCTGCTCGATACCAATGCCAACGCGAAAAACCGCAAGGAAGAGCGCATCATCATTACCGCGGACAGCATACGAAAACTGGGCCTCAAGTCGAAAGAGGGCGTGATTTTTATCGACAAGGTGCCGAGGAAAGGTATTATCAGGGATATTTCCTTTTCCGGCGCTAAAATAATCATTCTGGGTGTAGGTAAATTCCTCGCGGACAAGGATGCGATTCTGAGTCTCGAACTGGAGGATCATAGCCGGACAATGGAACTCAAGGGCAAAGTCTACAGGTACGAACCCGTTGAGGGACGCAAGGAACTCGCGGTCCTTATTATCATATTCAACGAGGAAACTCTGCCCATGGAATACAAACTCAAACTGAACGAATATCTGTCGCGGAGCAGAATATCCGCGCCTAACCAGGACCAGGATGAGTAAACCCCAAACGAATTTGCCTAATTTATTTTTTATTTCACTTCCGGAGAATCTGAATACCAGGATAAGCGGGTTTACCCTGGATCCTTCCGTACTTTTACCTGTCGAGATTCCGCCCGGGGAAGAGGAACTCAGGCTGGAAAACCTTTCCTGGGAAATGATTATCGCCGGCATGCTTAAAATTCTCGCCTACGAACCGGAACATGTGCACGCGGGTTATTACCGGCGCTTTGTTCTTGCGGCGAAACCGGACGTTCCCGGTCAGCTCGAACAGGCCGGCCTCATGAAAGCCCGTGAAAAGGAATTTGAACTGGCTGAAGACATTTTCAGGGCCCTGGCAGGTCTTATGCCGGATTCCGTGGCCTATATCCTTAACCTGGCTCTGCTTTCCGAAGAAAGAAGTTCGATTTACGGGGAACTTAAAAAAACGGACCTGGAAGAATATTACCTGGGACAGGCTTTTGAGTACTATAAAAAAGCCCTTTCCCTCGATCCGGAGGGGCCGGAAACATGCTACAGCGCCGGTTATTTCTTCCTTAAAAACGGCAACATCGAAAAAGCGGAAAATTGTTTCCGGCTTTATCTGAAAAAATCCGGAAACGATAAAAAGAAAAAAGAAATACAGTCCCTGCTCGAAAAATTAGCTAGGCGGATTAACAGCGATATTCTTTTCAAGGAAGCTTTCGACTTTATCCAGCTCGGCAGGGAAGAAGAAGGAATAAAAAAAATCAGGATTTTCCTCGGGGATTTTCCGGATTATCCCAATGCCTGGTTCCTGCTCGGCTGGGCCTACCGGCGCCTGAAGCAGTACGAAAAGGGCAGAGACGCTTTTTTACATGCCCTCGAACTAGATATGCCCCATACCGATACTCTCAACGAACTCGCCATATGCCTGATGGAACTGGGAGATTTCAGCGAGAGCAGGGAACGGCTGGCCCAGGCCCTGACTCTGGAACCTGAAAACACGAAAATACTGTCCAACCTGGCAATTTTATCGCTCAAGGAAAACAATGAAGAGGATGCGGAAATACTCTTTAACCAGATTCTGGAAGCGGATCCCGCCGATGCCATTGCCCGCGAATATCTGGCCTATCTGAAAAATCGATGAATTTTACCCTGCCTTTCCTGGCTTGATAGAAAAAAACCTGATTTGCCCCTCATCTTTCCCTGAATATTACTAAAACCGAAATTTTTTTATTTTTTTTAGTTTTCATTAAAGATTAAGATGGGGGGGGTCGATAGTTAGACTAAGGAAAGTACCGTTCGGGTAGAAGACCCCTTAAGGTTATCCTTACCCTTATCCTTAATGTCAGATTAAGTGATTGAGGGGTTTAGCAAAATATGCAAGGTTACGCGTAACCAGGGCATAAAATGACCAAGGATGGTCATAATCACGATTCATGGAGGAAAGCATGATAATCAATCACAACAT
>SPDA01000547.1 GCA_004525155.1 Spirochaetales bacterium | reverse complement strand
AGTTATTCCTCCGCAGGAATGGAACCACACCCGCAGGTTAAATTCCTTTGCCAGGCAGAATATTCTTTTATACGAGGGTTTCAAATATTTCCGCCACATCCCGGGAGCGATGAGCATGCCCCGCTGGCCGGCAAAATCATCACCCATGCTGAAAATATCCGCCCTGCCTTCAGCCGCCGCAAAATATTTTTTGTAAAACCTGAGCCAGAAATCCTCGATGCGCATGATTGCCGCTTCCAGAAGGTCCGGGCGCAAATAAAAGTACATAAGCGCCTTGTCCATGGAGAATAAATCGAAAACCTGATCCAGTATCGGATTCCAGGAACCGAGCATGATTGCATACCGGTTTCCGTACCTGTCTATTTTCGCCGCCACGCGGCTGAAATCCCAATCGTCGGGATCGGGCCAGGAGTACGCATCTATTTCCTTTGTGCTTTCAATACGGTAAAAGGGCATCGGGTTGCCAGACTCGATTGAATACGAATCCGCTCCTCCGCTTGTGCCGAACAGCCCCAGGGGCTTGAAATCCTCATAAAGACCGGTGCTCAGGCGATTGGCTTCCGCTTCGCTCAATTCTTTTCTGTAATCCGGCCAGATTCTGCGGATGCACACGCCCAGTTTATCGGCAAGTTCCTCCTTGTCCGCCGCTTTATAATAGGCAAGATAGGGTGTTATATCATCGATGTTGATGAAATGAGCCGGCACCTCATCAGGCAGCTCATGATTCATCACCCGAAGCAGCCGTTCCCGGTACGTCATTGGACAGGAAAACCCGCGAGTTTCCAGTCGATGAGACCCTCGTTCATGCGTCTGGCAGTAAATCCCTTCTCCCTGAGTACGGCCAGAGCCTGATCCGCGAGGATGCAGAATTGACCCCTGCAGTACACAACGATTTCCCTGTCCGCCGGCAGTTTTTCCAGGTGTTCATTTATCGCCGCAAGCGGCATGGAAACAGCCCCGGGCAGATGGCTCTCGCAGTATTCCTCATGGGGACGGACATCGATTATGTAGACTTTCTCGTCATTAATTTTCATAAAAAGATCGTTCATGCCTATCTGGTCGATACGTGACGGGGCCTTCGCCACATCTTCAAGGACCTTCCGTATTTCCGGATACCGGTTTAACGCGAAGCCGCGGAGGGCAATAAAAAACTCCAATGCCTGCCGATCCGCAAGATTGTAGCAAAGATATTTTCCGTTTCGCCGGACACTCACAAGATTGGCCGCCTTGAGAACCTGAAGATGACGCGAAACATTGGCAAAAGACAGCTCGGCATGCAGGGCCAGGGCCTCAACGGTGTGTTCGCCCTGGCATAGAATATTGAGTATCACAAGCCGCTGCGGGGAGGCAAACGCCTTCCCCAGCCTGCTGAACTGGTCGTAGACAAATTCCTTAAAATTACCATCCGGCGATTCGGGAAATATGGACATCGGGCAATTGTGTCCTTTCCGCATCATGTTCGTCAAGGACTGCTGCTCAAGGCTCTTGACAAGTTTACCGGGTAACCCCATAAAGGACATGAGACGACAAGGAGAAAATTCATGGCTGAAAAAGTGTTGGCGCACAATGTGTTCTTCAAGTTAAAAGACGGTTCGGAACAGGCAGTCGGAAAACTGATTTCCGACTGCAACACATACCTTAAACCGATACCGGGTATACTGTATTTTTCAGTCGGCAGGCTGCATACTGAACATGCACGGGAGGTCAACGTGCGCGATTTTCATGTGGGAATTCACGTAACCTTTCTCAATCAAGCCGCTCACGACTTCTATCAGGACTGCGACCTTCATAACCAATTTGTCGACCGGAACAAGGATACCTGGGAGACAGTCCGGGTCTTCGATTTATCCGCCGATTACAGCGGATAACTGTCCCTGCCCCATTCCCAGCGAAAGTCCTTATTCGTATAATAATCCGTATGAATACCCGGATTCGTTTTTTTATCGCCCTCGGGCTTATATTAATCCTGATAGGCCTGGGTATAACAGGGTACTCGGTAATCGAAGGCTGGGGCCTGACGGACAGTCTGTACATGACTTTCATTACCCTTACAACTGTCGGGTTCGGCGAGGTACGGCCCCTGTCGGAGACGGGGCGTTATTTCACCATCGTCTTTATCATAATCGGCATCGGCACCGCGGGTTTCGCTATTACGACCCTGTTCGGGTTCATTTTCGAAGGCGCCATGGTGCGCGCCATGAAGGAGCGGCGTATGGAATTGTTTCGGCGGCGGATGCGGGGTCATTATATCATCTGCGGATACGGCGATGTGGGTCGTGAGGTTGCATCGGAGCTTAAAAAACACAGCGTTCACTTCGTTGTGGTAGACAGAAATCCGGCCCAGGCGGAGCAGTTTCAGGATAAATCCGCGGTTCTCATTGTCGGTGATGCGACGGAAGAGGCCGTTCTCGAACGGGCAAAAATCGGGGAAGCGGACGGCCTTGTTGCTGCCCTTGCCGATGACGCAGCCACTCTTTTCGTGGTGCTCACCGCCCGCCAGATGAATTCCAAACTGCAGATAGTGGCAAAGGCCACGGATGAGAACGCGGCGCGCAAGATGCGCAAGGCCGGCGCCGACCGGGTTGTAACT
>SPDA01000090.1 GCA_004525155.1 Spirochaetales bacterium | reverse complement strand
GGCGCAATGCCGGAGAACATACGATTCTGCATGGATTCGGGACTTAATTATGTTTCCTGCTCATCCTACAGTGTTCCTATCGCGAATCTCGCCGTTGCCCAGATCAATATCGAAAAAGAGGAAGCGGCAGGCTGAAAAAAAAGCTCCTGCGGGACTCTGACATGTTTCCGCAGGAGCTTCTCTTACCGTAATATCGTATAATACTGCTTACCAGAGCCCGAATTTCTTCAGGGCGTTTATTACAAGCTGGGCTGATTTTTTTGCGTCAATGGTCGGAACGCCGGCTTCCTTGTGCAGGGTCTGCGAGAAAAAAAACAGAATGGTATCCAGTACATCCTCGAGATTGTAAAAAACCAGTGAAAAATTTATGCCAGCGGGCTTCATGATGGTAAAAGAAGAATAAGTGACTATCGGATCCTTGCTTACCATGACCTTTGTCTGGTTTTTGCATATGAAAATCTCGAGCTCGCTGAAGCGGTGTGGTATGCTCTCGTCCGATGACCTGCTCACAGGTTCCATGAATTTTTTGTGATATGATGCGGGCTCTATCAGAACGAAAATCTTGTTGCCGTCCGTTTGAAATGTAAGCCCTTCGCTGGTGAGGTAGATGCTTTTAACACCGTTGTATCCGACTACTTCATATTTGCAGTAGGCTGAATTCTTGTTAAAAAAAGTCGAGACTATGTATCCGCCTTCCGCCGGAAGTTTGTTCTGACCGTAGGCTTGAAAAAGGTCTAACGCTTTGTCAGGCATAATTCCCCCCTTTAACATTAATGCTTTTATAATACACCGCAGATTTGCGGTTTTACAAGCAAAAAAAATTATTGTCAGACAGCCGCAGTCTTTTTTCTTTTATACTCCTCGGATCTGGCAAGGAATTTATCCGAAAGTTCGCGCATGCCCCTTTCCTTGTACACCAGTCCGATATTTTTGAATGCTCGCCAGTCGTCCGGGGAAATTTCCAGTACCTTCCGGAAGGCCGAAAGGGCCTTTTCAAAATTTCCGCTCCTGTACAAAAGCACGCCGTACACAAGAAGCAGGTCCGGTGAGGCGTTAACGATTTTGATGGCCCTGTCCATGAAAAAGAGGGCATTGGTCAGGTTGCCGAGTTTGTCGTAACAGAAGGCAAGACCGCGCAGATATTCGATATTTTCCGGATTCTGCCTGAGAAGCTGGCGGTAGATGAGGCTGGCATCCCGGTAGTTTTCTTTTTTTCTATAGCAGAGTGCAAGGAGCCTGGTGAAGGCCGCATCTTTTTTTTCCAGCGGTATGATCTTCTGGATACTGGAGATGGCCTCGGAGTAATCTTTATTTTCCATCAGGAAATGGATAAATTCCCTGCGTAATTCCGTGTCATCGGGGGCAGTCTTGAAGTAGGCCTTGTACCAGGTTTTTATGTCTTTCACCTTTCCGTTCAGTTTTGAAACGGATATAAGGCCGCGAATGGCATCCTGGTTGTTTTCAACAATTTTAAGGGATTTGAGAAACCATTTTTCTGAAAATTCGGCCAGATCACACCGAATATACTGATACCCGAGCGCGTTAAGCAGGTGAACATCCGGACCGCTTTTTCTAAGCTGCTCCTGTATCGCTTCCAGAGTTTCTTTTGCGGAATAATCAATCTTATGCATGCACAAAGCCATATAGTAACCGGCTATGGCATCTTCACGGTCAATCGTGATGATTTTCTGAAGTTCAGTAATCATATCCTTGAACTGTTCGCGCTGCCACAGAATCATGGCCAGGCCGTAACGCGCCTGAATGTTCTGCCTGTTTTCGTCAAGGACCCTCTGGAAATGATTGGTGGCCTTGTCAAAGTCTCCCAGGTTCCGGTAGGACTCGCCCATGAGAAGGTGCATATCCGCCTGGTTTGCCTTGGTTTTAAGTATCTTTTTGCCGTAAAAAACCGCATCCCTGTATTTACCCTTCTGGAAAGCCTGTACCGCCAGAATAATGTCGAATTTCTCTTTTTTCCAGGGCATATCGTCATCGTGTATTCCCATGGCGGAGAGAGAATCCTTTATGGATTCAATGCGGCGCATTGCTTCCTTTTTGTCACCCAAAAGGTAAAGCACCCGGGCATGCCTGAATATGAGGTAAGGGTCTTCCGGATTGAAGGAAAGTGCCTCTTTATAATGGCCAAGCGCACTTTCAAGGTTGCCGAACTCGAATTCAATTTCGGCTAAATAAACATGGATGAACTGATTGTTGTTGCCGTTTTCATTGACAAAACGGAGCATATTTCCCGCAGCTTCCAGATCTCCCCTGTAGAAGGTCCTGATGGCGGACACGGTGAGGGCATTGATATAGGCGACATACATTAAACGGTTTTTCGGGGCGAGGCCTACAGCTTTTTCAAGATGGTGAACGGCATATTCGGGGTGTTTCAGCTTGAGATAGGCAAGCCCGAGATAAGTCCGGATATGGGGATTATCTGGATCGATGGAAAGCGCTTTCTTGAGCCGAAGAAGTGCATTCTCATAAATCGCCATGCTCAGGAATGTCCTGCCGAGAAAAAAATAGCCAGCGCTTTCTTCTGGGCAATAGGCGATAAACTGTTTAAGAGACTGGACCGCCAATCCGTATTCTCCCAGGGCATGGTACCCTCTGCCGATGTAGAGAAAGGCCTCGGGCAGCGAATCTGTTTCCAAAATTATTTTCTTGAGCAGGGCGACAGATTCCTGATAGTTCCTCGCTTCACCGGCCTTTATCGCCGGATCGAGAAGGGCGTTCAATGATTCGTCCATGATGTTACCATCTTATCACAGGGAGGGAGGATAGGCCAGAACGTTTCCCGTTGAGCGCATTTGCCGTATCTGATATGCTGGAAGAAACGGGGGAAGATCATGACAAACGGGCAAATCAGAAACGCCGCCGAAGTTTATATTAAAAACGAGAAGAACACAGGATTCAGAAAAGAGGTTGAAGACCTTCTTTCATCGGAAAACTGGGCGGAACTGGGCGACAGGTTCTACCGGGATCTCGAGTTCGGTACAGGCGGCATCCGGGGGATTCTTGGAGGCGGGTTCAACCGCATGAACACATTTGTCGTCGCAAGGGCAACGCAGGGACTCGCAAATTACGTAACATCCGTCACTGAAAACAAGAATCCCTCGGCGGTCATAGCCTTCGATTCAAGGCACTATTCCGATATTTTCGCACAGACCGCCGCCGAGGTCTTGTGCGGGAACGGCATAAGGGTATACCTTTTTTCCGGTTTGCGGCCGACGCCGGAATTGTCTTTTGCCGTGCGCTATTTCAAGGCTGATTTGGGAATTGTGGTGACCGCGAGTCATAATCCGAAAACCTATAATGGCTACAAAGTCTACTGGTCCGACGGAGGGCAGGTTGTACCGCCCCATGATACGGGAATAATTGCAGAAGTCTTAAGCGTCGGAAACGATATCCGGTATCTGGCAAAGGAAACAGCCCTCAAAGAAAACCTGCTTAACGTTGTGGACAGGGAAGTTGACGGGCCTTATAACCGGATGATCATAAACCATGCGCTCCGGCCCGAGGTAATAAACAGGCATAAATCATCCTTCACCGCGGTTTACACACCTCTGCACGGAGCAGGCAGAAAGCCGGTGGAGGAAGTGTTCCGGGAACTGGGTATCCGGCTTATTACAGTGCCTGAGCAGAGGGAACCGGATGGTAATTTCCCCACCGTCGCCTTTCCCAATCCGGAAGAAGCATCCGCCCTGGACATGGCCATAACACTCGCCAAAAAAGAGAAGGCCGGGATTGTCCTGGGTACCGATCCCGATTCGGACAGGCTTGGCGTCGCCGTCCCGGACCCCGTTTCCGGGGAATGGGTCCTTCTAAGCGGGAACCAGACCGGTTCGATGCTGGCCGAATACATGCTGTCCACGCTTGCGGAACAAAACAGGCTGCCGCGGAATCCGGTTATAATAAAAACCATAGTAACCACGGAACTGCAGAGGAAAATAGCGGAGGCCTACGGTGTACGCACCTGCGACGTGCTTACCGGCTTCAAATATATAGCCGAAAAAATAAGGGAATTTGAATCAACCGGAGAAAACTATATTTTCGGCGGAGAGGAAAGTTACGGCTACCTGGTGGGAACGGAAGTGAGGGACAAGGACGCTGTTTCCGCGGCCGCCATGGTTGCTGAACTAGCCCTGTACTGTCTAGATAAAAAAATGAGTCTTCTCGATTACTTGGGCAGCCTGTACAAAAAATACGGCTGCTTTAAGGAACTCCTTATTTCGAGGAGCTTCCCTGGCCAGGAAGGCATGATACGCATGAAAAAATTCATGGAGAGTCTCAGGTCGGCACCGCCTGCTGTTCTCGGCGGTCTCAAGGTGAAACTCATAAAGGATTACAATAGCGGCGAGACCCTTGAAACAGCCACCGGCAGGAAGGAAAAGATCGATTTGCCTAAATCCGACGTACTTCAGTTCCGGCTTGAGGGGGAAACGGTAATTTCGGTGCGGCCCTCGGGTACGGAGCCAAAATTAAAATTTTACGCCTCTGCGCGGAAGGCGGTGTCAGACGGCCTCGAGAAGGCAGGCAGGGAGGTAACGGCAAGGCTGTCGGAAATTGAAGCTTCCATCCTTCTGCTGATTGATGATTTCAATCGGCAGGAAACAGGATGATGTCGAAGGGTATGCCCGAAACATGAGGGTAATACCGGAGGTCTTCGGAAACAAAATTGTTCCACTCCTCCTCCAGTCTCCCGGAAACGTAAGCGTAGGCCTCCATCAGGGAAATATATCCATCCCCTCCGGCATCTCCGCGGGAGGGCGTCTGGAGCAGGAAATAGGTAAAGATTCCGTGATTGATCGAGGCATTTTCGAAACTGTATTCCCTCTCTCCCGCGGCTGCAAATACAATGGCGCTTTCCGCGGGCACGTCGGGTCCTTCAGACTGTGGAGGAGCGAAGAACAGCGAAAGCGTGTTTGCGAAAATTCTGTCTTCTCTCCGGTATAAACCGTAATCCTGGGGTATCCCGTCTTTTATCAGATCGTTGTTTATAAATCCGCCGGAATTGCAGGCATCCATTATCACGAGCTTTTTAATTGTGGGGAGTACAGCGAGAAGATCTCTGAGCTCATCGTCACTGACCGCCGTTTCCGGCCAGGCGCCGAAACTGTCCTCCGTCAGGGAGCCTGACAGAAAAATCCATTCATCGTCAGAATCCTGGTAGGCCGGCTCAGTTCCCGGAGGATCGGAATAGACGGGGAAATATCTGTCGTAATGCCTGCCTCCATGGCCGGCGTAATAGAAAATAAAGGTATCGTAGGGTCCTATAACTTCGGAAATACGTGCGATATCCGCGATCAGCTGCTCCTTGGTACCGTCGGCATCTCTCAGGGTAACATCGTAGCCTTTACGCTGAAGAAGCTCCGCTACCGCCCCTGCATCGTCATCCGTGTAAGAAAGATCCCGTAAAATACTGTAGTTGGAGATACCGTAGACCAGCGCATAACCGGCCGGCGGCGGCAGGTAGGTTTGACCGCAGGAGACGAAAACCGCAGCCAGCAGCGTGAGCAGAAGGCATTTTTTCACAGTGATGTCTCCTGCCGGGGGGATATCCGCGTTTTCAGCATGATACCGATACCGGCGGAAAAGTGAACCGCCGTTTCCTTTCTGAAATACCAGGCGAGCGGCAGTCCCAGGGAGAGGCTTAAAGCGCCTCCGCGCTCCGGGAAAACAAAATCCAGAAATGGTTCCGCCTGCAGACCGGCCGAAAAAAAATAATGTTCGGAAAACTGATATTTGTTCGACGAAATTCCGAAACCGGCCGCAATTCCCGGCCGCAGGAATACGGATGCAGGATGATCAGCCGCGGTATCGGCCGCCGAAACAGTCAAAGATAAAGCGGCATCGAGACCCGTATATCCCCGGTAAAAATAACCGCTGTAAACGAGCGAAGGCTGGACCAGGTTCACGCCGGCGGACACTATAAGGGAGAATCCTCCCGACCAATCCGCGGAAAGCCGGTAAATAAAGGATTCCCCTGTCTGCGGCAGGAGTACCGCATCGCCGGAACGCGTGAAATATACCGACCCGCTCAGGCCGGTTTTCTGGTTGAGAGACCAGCCTTCCGCGGTAAGGGGCAAAATGGAAATGACAAAAAAAACTAAACATGATACTATTCGATTCATCGAACTTAGAGGATGCCCTGATTTACCATGAAATTCAAGCACCTGTCCAATCCTGCAATTTTTGTTTTACTCATTTCCGCTGCGGGACTTATGCTGCCTGCCGCCTGCAAAAGGAACCCGAAAATTTCCAGCATAACGCTTCCGCCGACCTCAATTCTGCAGATCCAGAGCAGCTGGGCAGTTATAAACTCTTCCCATCTCAGGCTGAGACAGGATCCGAAAACCGACAGTCCCATAATCACCACGCTATGGAAGGGTAATGTGCTTGAAATCCTCATGAAAAGCACCTCCCGGGAGACAGTGGAAGATGAAGTCGATTACTGGTACAAGATTTCCTTCAGCGGTTTGACCGGCTGGGTTTTTGGTTCATACCTCGGTTTTTATTCTACAAGGGAAGAAGCTATGCAGGCATCCGCCGCCGCCGCAGCCGCAGCAGAGGCCGGTGAAGAATCCACGCCATCCTCTTCTCCTGAACCCTGAATAAATAAAAGGGGAAAATGAATGAATTTTCAGGCAACCAGCGTTCTCGGTTACGCGCTTCCTCCCGTATTAGGCGCAGTAATAGGATATGTCACAAATGCCCTCGCCATAAAGATGCTTTTCAGGCCGCTTACGGAAAAGAGGTTCCTCGGCATTAGAATTCCGTTTACTCCGGGTATCATTCCAAAAAAAAGGTACGATCTCGCTCACAGCATAGGGACCATGGTTTCCAGGGAACTGCTGACCGAAGGGATCGTAGCTGAGCGTCTGAACAGGGAAAATTTTCGCGACAGCATCCGTATTCAGATTTCACGTTTCACGGAGGATATTGTTTCGGCTCCCATAAGCCGGTTATTCGACAATCAGGACGCGGAACCCGAAAACAGGCTCTTTCCTGTT
>SPDA01000201.1 GCA_004525155.1 Spirochaetales bacterium | reverse complement strand
GGCGGCATCCACCGGAAGCAGGCCGTCCCTGAAAAGCCGGGGTATCTCGGAGAAAAAACAGGGCGTGATATCCGCCCTGCCGGAATTGACCGCTTCCCTGACACCGGCGCTCACAAAGAGAGAGTTATGACGGAAAATACCCGCGTATTCCGGCTTCGCGTAATCGCAGGGGTAGAGCGAGAACATATGCACAACTTCAACGTTCTTGAGCCTTCCGGCCTGACGGACCATCTCCGATACCAGGGGCTCCGGTTCGCCGGCGGCGTGTCCCACTGCAACCCTGTTCCCGGAGTGAACCGCTTCCAGCGCCTCGGGGACTCCCCGCACTTTTTTCTGATAATCCTCACGCCAGGGTTTCATATCAATCCCCGATTCGGGCTATGAGTTTCGCCATTTCCTTTTTCTTTTCCACAGCCGCGAGCCTCGTTATCATGATGCGCTGGGCCTGGGGGCTCCCGGCGCCGTGCATGGATTCGGTAAGGTAGCCCACGGCGGCGCGGCCCATGGTAAGGTTCTCGATGAGCCTAAGGAGCTTGAACCGGTTTTCGGCAGTCCCGCCGTTCTGCTTGGCCCCGGACAGGTACATTTCGATGTATTCCTTTGTCGCCGGGTTTGTGAACTCCCCGGCGCCCGGCATGGTCACCATGATGCCGCCGGCAATGTCCTGCAGCAGCCTGGCAATTTCGTAGGGGAACCTGGTAACGTTCTGCTTTGCAACATTGGCAAGAAGCAGGTCGATAAGATAATTGCCGGCAGGGGTCTTTTCTCCCTTGTAGCAGCAGGCCACGCAGGAGGACCAGATGGTTTCGTTAAGATGTATCATTTCAACAATCTTGTCCTTCACGTGGGAAGCCCTTGCAGTGCCGTTGTATTCCGCCATCAGGGCGGCGGCTCCGATTGCCACATCCCCGACGCCGGTCTTGCAGGCGTAACTCGACCGGTGATAACCCGCAAAGGTTTCCACAAGCCGGCCGGTGAAATCCGTCTGCCGGTCCAGGAATATCCTTTCGTTCGGAACGAAAATGTCGTCGAACACGATTATGCACTCCTGCCCGCCGTACTTGCTGCCGGCATCGAGATTTTCGCCGTCCGGATCCTCCAGCAGGCGGGTGTCGCAGGACTGCCTGCCGTAGATGTAGGTAATGCCGGGGTCGTCCGCCGGGACAGCGCAGCAGATAGCGAAATCCTCCTCCCCTTCCAGCATGGTGATGGTGGGCATGATGAGTATTTCGTGGCTGTTGATCGCTCCTGTCTGGTGCATTTTCGCGCCCCGGATTGTAACCCCGTCCTTTGAACGCTTTACAACCCGCACATAGGCGTCGGGAGCCTGGGCCGGCCGTAAGCTCCGGTCCATTTTGGGGTCCGTCATCGCACCGTCTATGACCCAGTCCGTCTCCTTGGCGGTTTTGATGTATTCGATAAAGCGTTTCTGGTAATCGGTACCGTGTTTTTCGTCCATCTCGTAGGTCGTAAGGTAGATGGAGTTGAAGGCATCCATACCGACGCAGCGCTGGAAGCAGGTACCGCATTTCTGGCCGAGAAGGCGCTGCATGCCGCATTTACGGTAGAGTTCCTCCGGGCTCTGGTGAAGGTGGCAGAACCGGTTTATCGTTTTGCCGGTCAGGGCTGATGTGGCTGTCAAGGCACTCCTGTGCACAGGGTCTTCGGCCAGTTCGTAGGTAAGGGCAATGGAGTTGATGGAAGCCCGTATTATGGGGTGGTCCGTAGGTTCGTGCAGGAGAGCTCCATTCATGTATACTGTAAGGGGCCGTCTGTCTTTAAGGCTTTCCCGATATTCCTTTCCCGTCATGAGGGCCATGGGTTTCTCCTTCTACCTCTGGGATTGTATAGTGTATACATTATCGTGGAAGGCAGTGATTTTGTAAATAGTCCTTCCCGGAAAAGGCCGGAGATTGCACAAAGCCGTGAATGGTGTGCAGAAAGTACAGCAGGTGAACAGTGTGGACATTATTTTTTTATTAGTATACAAAATACAATACACTTTTAATCTGCCGCTTTGGGAGAAGACACAGGGGAAATGTCATGAGTGAAAAAGAAAAAATCGCGGAACTGGCCGCAAAATCAGGGAAAGCGCAGGATGCCTTCGAATCTTTCGACCAGAAACAGGCGGACCTTGTTGTGCGGACCCCGGGGAAGGCCGTTATGGCCCCGGAAGAATCCTATGCCGGGATGGTCGATATTTTTTTTGGACAAGGCACTTTGTACGCGGAGGATCCGGTTCCGGCAGATAAATTCCGCGCCGTTCTCTTCAGCACCGGGGGCAGTGTTTTCAACGGGTTTGTCCCCGCCGCAACCTTAGTCTGCGGCAGCCGGGGGAATAACAGCATTTCGGAAAACCTGGATTACCATCATCTTATAAACATATCCCGCATCGGCCTTTATAATGACAAGGGTGTTCTTCCATCGGAACAGGAATTGTCGGCCTAGAGCGGCAGGGAGAGGCTGTGAGTTATTTCGACGACATCGAACAAAAGAAAAAAAAATGGGAAGAAGAAACACTTAAAAAGACACTAGCCAAATTTCCCGAGCAGAAAAAGGAATTCAGAACAGGTTCCGACACTGCTGCGGAAAGGCTATACCTGCCGGACGAAAAAACACTTAACGATTTCGGGGAAAGAATCGGCTTCCCCGGGGAGTATCCCTTCACCAGGGGTGTTCAGCCGACCATGTACCGCGGCCGCTTCTGGACCATGCGCCAGTACGCCGGGTTCGGCAATGCAGAGGAATCCAACAGGCGCTACAAATACCTCCTTGGACAGGGGCAGACAGGGCTTTCCATCGCCTTCGACCTGCCCACGCAGATCGGCTATGATTCCGACGATCCCATGAGCGAGGGCGAGGTGGGCAAGGTCGGCGTGGCCATCGATACCCTGAAGGACATGGAAATCCTGTTCGACGGGCTTCCCCTGGACCGGATATCCACCTCCATGACCATAAACGCGCCGGCGGCGGTTCTCCTGTGCATGTATCTGGCCGTGGCGGAGAAGCAGGGCGTGCCGGCAGAGAAACTCTCCGGCACCATTCAGAACGACATCCTGAAGGAATACATTGCCAGGGGCACCTATATTTTCCCGCCGCTGCCTTCCATGCGGCTCATCAACAATATTTTCCAGTACTGTTCGGAACATATGCCGAACTGGAACACGATAAGTATTTCCGGTTACCACATCCGGGAAGCGGGTTCCACGGCGGTGCAGGAAGTTGCCTTTACCCTGGCCAACGGCATCGAGTATGTAAAGAACGCCCTTGAGACGGGTCTCGACGTGGATTCCTTCGCCGACAGGCTTTCGTTTTTCTTCAATGCCCACAACGATCTGCTGGAGGAAGTGGCAAAGTTCAGGGCCGCGAGGAGAATCTGGGCACAGATAATGAAAAACAGGTTCGGGGCGAAGAACGAGAAATCAATGATGCTCCGCTTCCACACCCAGACAGCCGGTTCCACCCTTACCGCCCAGCAGCCGGACAACAACATCGTGCGGGTCGCCGTGCAGACCCTGGCCGCGGTTTTAGGCGGCACCCAGAGCCTGCACACGAATTCCAGGGACGAAGCTCTGGCCCTGCCGACGGAAGACTCGGTAACCATAGCGCTCCGCACCCAGCAGATCATCGCCCACGAGTCCGGAGTCATCAATACCGCGGATCCTCTGGCTGGCTCCTACTACGTCGAAGCCCTGACGGACCGGATTTCGGAAAAGGTATATGACTACCTGAACAAGATTGATGAAATGGGAGGCATGGTGAAGGCGATAGAGAAAGGCTACATCCAGAAGGAAATTCAGGACGCCGCCTACAGGCACCAGAAGGACTTGGAAGCCGGGGAGCGCATCGTAGTCGGTGTGAACAAGTTCCAGGCGGAAAAAGAGACCGCCCCGAACCTTCTTAAAGTAAACCCGGCTATCGGGGACCTGCAGCGGAAAAAACTTGCGGACGTGCGCAAATCGCGGAACAGCGGAAAAGTGGAAACGCTGCTCGGGACACTGCACGCCGCCGCCGGGGATGATACCGTCAACCTGGTGCCGCTCATTCTTGACGCTGTCAGGGAATACGCGACCCTTGGGGAAATCTGCCGGGTGCTCCGGTCCGTGTTCGGCGAGTACCGTGAATCAGTCGTATTATAGAAGGTAAAACATGACGGAAAAAAACACTATCCGCATACTGATAGCCAAACCGGGCCTAGACGGCCACGACAGGGGAGCGAAATACATAGCCCGTGCGCTCCGGGATGAAGGGTACGAAGTCATCTACACCGGCATCCGGCAGTCTCCCGAGGCCATAGTCAAAGCCGCCATCCAGGAGGACGTGAAGTTCCTGGGCCTGAGCCTGCTTTCCGGCGCGCATAATGAACTGTTCCCCAGAGTGGCGGAACTGCTCAAGGCGGAAGGGGCGGAAGACATAATCGTGTTCGGCGGCGGCATCATTCCGGCGGAGGACATCACCTTTCTAAAAAGCCGAGGCATCCGCGAAATCTTCACGCCGGGTACACGCATCAAGGACGTTGCGGCCTTTATCGAAGCGGCGGTCTGACAGCATGGACGTGGAAGGCCTGGCCCGCGATATCCTGGACGGCAGGTTCAGGGCTATAGCCCAGGGCATCACCCTTGTCGAGAACAACCTTCCGGAGAAAGAAAATCTTATCCGCATCCTTTATCCCCACACCGGGAGGGCCGTGAATTTAGGCATAACCGGCGCTCCCGGTTCCGGCAAGAGTTCCCTGGTTAACAGGCTCATCCATTTATACAGGGACGGAGGAAAACGGGTAGGCATAATCGCCGTGGATCCCAGTTCGCCCTTTACCAGGGGCGCCATCCTGGGTGACAGACTCCGGATGCAGGATCACAGCAGGGATCCGGGGGTTTTCATACGTTCCATGGCTTCCCGTGGACACCTCGGCGGCCTGTCATCCGGCTGCTGGGACGCGGTCAAGATTCTCGACGCTGCCGGGTTCGACACCGTCATCATCGAAACAATCGGAGTCGGCCAGAACGAAGTGGAGATCATGAGGCTTTCGGACCTGGTGCTCCTGGTACTTGTGCCGGGCCTTGGGGATGAAATTCAGGCCCTCAAAGCGGGGGTCATGGAAATCGGCGATGTCTATGTCATCAATAAAATGGACCTGGAAGGCGCGGACAGGCTCAAGGCGGAAGTGGAATACGCGCTTAATTTCGGGGCGGGAGAAACAGACGGAGAATCCGGCGGGCGGG
>SPDA01000491.1 GCA_004525155.1 Spirochaetales bacterium | reverse complement strand
GGAAGAATCCTGCCCGCTGTGGCCGCGGAGCTTGGTCTTTCCGCGGAAACCATGGTCTGTACAGGCGCCCTGGACCAGGCAGCGGGCGCAATCGGCGTCGGAAACATCCGGCCCGGTGTCTTTTCCGAGAATACGGGAGCCGCCCTGGCCGTCTGCGCCACGGTTGATCATCCGGTGCTGGATCCGAAAAAGCGGATGCCCTGCCATTACCACGGCATTCCCGATACCTATATGGCCCATACCTTCACTACCGGCGGCATGGTCCTGAAGTGGTATAGGGATAATTTTTGCCAGCAGGAAATGAATGTGGGTGTTCTATCCGGAATGGACGCCTACGATATCCTGGGCAGGGAGGCGGCAATGGTCGCTCCGGGTTCTGACGGGCTTGTCATGCTTCCTCACCTTCAGGGAGCCATGGCGCCGGAGGCCAACCCCAGGGCTAAAGGGGTAATCTACGGTTTTACGCTGAGGCATACGAAAGCGCATATCGCCAGGGCAATTCTCGAGGCGATAGCCTGCATTGTTAAGCGCAATATCGAGGTGGTCGAGGAACTGGGCATAAGAGTAGATGAGATTCGGTGTCTCGGCGGGGGAGCCCGGAGTTCCATTTGGAACCAGATAAAGGCTGATATTACGGGAAAACCGGTGCTTACCATGGAAAATGAAGAGGCTGCCTGTCTCGGAGCAGCTATTATCGCAGGTGCCGGGGTCGGTATTTTCACAAATCTGTCGGACGCATGCAGCCGCATGGTCCAGGTTAAATCGAAATTTGAGCCGAACGGGCGGAATTCTGCAGTGTATGCGGAATACTTTAAAAAATACTGCGCTCTTTACGAATCTCTGACAGGCATGTTCGCCGGAGAAAGCGGATGATACCGTCAGGCATCGCCGGTTCCTGAAAAAAATTGATTGACAGATCCTATTCTGTAATTGATAATATGATAACAACAAATTTCAGAGCATTATGGGGGTAATGAGGATGAAAAAAATTTCTACAATCGTAATCTTGGCAGTCTTATCACTTCTGCTTATTGGAGTGGTCGGCTGTTCTCGTGGCAAACCGTCAGGTACCATTGAAGACAAGTACATTACCATTGGAGGTGCGGTTCCGCTGTCCGGACCTGTGGCATACTGGGGCATATCCACTATGCAGGGCTGGGTTGATGGAGCAGAGGTAATCAATGCTCTGGGTGGTGTCAAGATCGGCGAGGAAAAATACAAGCTGAAAATCCGTACCTATGACACTAAGGGTACCGTAGCGGATTCGCGCGCGGCTACCATCCGGCTGACGGAACAGGACAAGGTGAAATATGTATTCAGCCAGGCTGCTGCCAGCGTAATAGGGATGCTGGAAGTGACGGAGCCGGCAAAGGCGATTTCCATGGTAGCATGCTGGGGATACCTCGAAAACTTTGGAAAGAATTACCCCTATCATTTCAGGGCGGAAATGTCCGACTACGAACAGGGGTTTGCCTACGTGCCCTATATGAAGGAAAAATATCCCTTTATTAAAACAGCGGCTTTTATCGGCCCGGATGATAAAGACGGATATGACTGTTACTATTCATTTCAGCGCCTCATGGATTATTATCAGCTGGAAGATCTCGGTGTTGAATATTTTCAGTGGGAAGATACGGATTTTTATCCCATCGTTACAAAAATTCTGGAAAAGAAGCCCGATTGCATCATAACCAGCCCCACGCCTCCCGGCATAACCGCTTCCATCGTTAAGGCGGCCCGGGAAATGGGATACAAGGGCCCGATTTCTTCGCCCGGAGCTTCGGAAACACAAACTATCCTCGACGTCTGCGGTGAATATGCAACCGACGTCGTTCTCCCGGTCACTCTGGAAGCGCCTGTTACGCAGTATCAGAAAGATCTGAAGGAGCGTTTCATGCAGAGATTCGGGCAGTTCAACGCCCTGGCCGGGAATTATTCCTGGTGGGTATACGCGCTCGCAAAGGCCTTTGAAGTCGCCGGCACGTTTGAGGACACGGACAAGGTTAAGGATGCGCTGGAGAATGTCACTCTGGACGATTCCTATGTCGGCAAAGTCAAATGGGCAGGGGAAGGGGCCTTCGGAATAAAGCGGCAAGGTGTTTACGACTGCTATACGACCCTGATTGAAAACGGAACAGCAACCCTTGCGGATGTAAGGTTCCCGGCGCTGCCTGCCGGATATTAGAAACGGTACATAATTTATTCCACTGATTGAAAATTTCAGATAATCGGCCCGGCAGACGAATAAAAGCTGCCGGGTCATTATTGTAGTGGCAGGTGATGCCGCCGTTTTAAAAATTCATTAATCTGTAATAAAGGGGCCATCTATGTCTGTGGATACAATCGCCCAAATGGTAATAACAGGGGTCACCCTCGGCTTAATCTACGCGCTTATCGCGATAGGTCTTAATCTTATTTTCGGGGTAATGCGGATAATTCAGTATGCTCATGGGGAAATTTATATGCTAGGGGCGTATTTCCTCTATTACTGGTTCAGTGTGTGGGGACTGCCGTACTGGCTTGGTTTGGCAATGAGCGCCATTGTAATCTTTATTTTCGGAATGGGGCTGCAGGTGGTATTGTTCAGACCCCTCCATGGAAAGGAGATGCTGTATTCCCTGGCTGTATCCCTCGCTTTGATCTTCGTTATTTCCAGTACGGGATTGATTGTTTTTGGAACCGTAGTAAGGGGTATTCCCAGCGTTATTTCCGGCGGCGTAACAATACTGGGGGCACAGCTGACCTATGAACGTGCCGCCATAGCCGGTATTTCTATTGTGCTTATCGTCGGCCTCTACCTCCTGCTTCAGAAGACAAAAAT
>SPDA01000394.1 GCA_004525155.1 Spirochaetales bacterium | reverse complement strand
GTGCCTGCCGCTGCAGGAAGGACTCCGGGAACTGCGGACCCGGCGCCCGCCGCCGGAATTACTGTGATATCAGGATTGAAGGTTACGGTTTTGGGAATATAACAGGTTCCCTCTTCATTGCAGTACTGGTAACCGGCGGTAACCTTGAGGGTGTAGGAACCGGGGGACAGGTCCGCGGGCAGGGTGAATTCCCTGTTTAAGACAACTGATTTCTTGTAGGTAATCAGGCCTCCCTTTTCAACTCCCGGCGGATAGACGAGGGGTTTCTGAACAAGGCCCGGAATTCCGGACCCGTCAACGTCGTCGATGCGGACAAAGAAAAACTGTTCCTGCAGGGCCATGTACATGCCTTCCGGAATGCTGTATTCCGCCCTGAGCACCGCGGTTTCTCCTGCGGACAATACCTCCGGTTCTATCCTTACTTTTACGACCTGCCCCGCAAGGTCCTGGGCGGAGCCGATAGAGGCGATCAGGAGAAAAAGGAAGGTGAGAACCGGCGCCCGCTTCATGATTATCCTTTTGTAAGGCCCCTGAAAACAGAATAAACTTCTTCTCCCGTCCATTGCCTGGTGCCGACCAGGCGGCCTATGATGCGTCCGTCCTTGCCGATGATATAGGTGGTGGGTATGCCTTCAACACCGTACAAATCCCCCCCGACCAGGCCTGTTTCGTCCAGGAGAATTTCGTAGGTATATTTGTTGTCCTTGATGAATTTTGCCACTGTCGGCAGGTCTTCCCGCAGATCGATTGCTAGAATGACAAAAGGCTCATTCTTGAATTCCCGGTGAAGTTTCTCTATGGATGGCATCTCTTCCCTGCAGGGCGGACACCAGGTAGCCCAGAAGTTCAGAAAAACGATCTTCCCGCGGTAGGATGTCAGGGTTTTTGACTCCCCTGCAAGATTTTTCAGAATAAAATCCGGCGCTGCAAAGGCCTGTGTGGGAAAACTGAAGCCGAGTTTGGCGAGTTCTGCCTGTTCGGGACTTGGTTTGAATTCACCCTCACCAGCCGGAGTCTGCGGGTTGTCCGCTGCAGTGTTCACTGTCTGCGGTACCGGCGGCGGGGAGGGTTCTTTTTCCCTTTTCCCTCTTGCCCACAAAAACCCGACCGCCAGCAAGGTCAGTAAAGCCGTTAACCATATTTTTTTCATTGCTGCCTCCAGTTTCACAGAATTATTAAATAACTATATATAAAATAATGCATTTTACTGCAGGAATCAATGTGGAATGTTTAAAAAGCTCAAAATCAGGATAGTCGCAATATTATACAGACCGTGGGCGATTGCAAGGGCATGAAGGTTCCGGAGACGCAGGAACAGGAAAGACAGGTACAGGCCTACCATCAGGGTGCCGAAAAAACCCGCCCAGCCCTGATACACATGCCCTGCGCTGAAAAGCACTGCACTTATTATCCCCGCGGCCCATCCGGGAAATTTGAGCTGCTCGAGCCTGGTGATAAGGTAGGAACGGAAGAAGATCTCCTCCCTGTAGCCGGTAAGCAGGAGGGAGATAACCACCAGGGGGATTATTCCCGGGGATTCAATCTTCCATTCAACCCGGTTTAAGAGAAAGGAAGTGTCTTTTAACGGTGAAAGCATTGCTGCAAGATAAAAAATCATGATTACCGCGTAAATACCTGCAAAAACAGCGAGACCTTTAAGAAAATCCAAAAACTTTAAAGGCTTTATGCCGTATCGCGGCAGATACAGGGCGGGGGGCGTCTTTCTGTGCCTGAGCAGAAGGATATAGAGGATGAGCAGGATTTGCGGGATACTGGATATAATATAGAGCAGATTGAACCGCACCGTGTTGAACAGGGCTCCGGAAACCTGTCCTGCCTGGGAGAGGTAGCCGGGCAGAAAAAAAACCCCGAACAGGAGACAAATCTCGATGATGTTCATCACCGGCTGGGGCAGGCGGGGCTTGTTATGTATAGAGTTCTTGTTATTTTCCCTTAATTCTTCTACCATGAATATGAATCCAGGCAAATACTTGCTGAACAGATATTTGCATTTACCAGTACTAATCAGTATGTTTTACTGAATTAATTGATAAAACATACCGACAAACTAGGAAGTAGGTTCAGCATAATTTATAGGATTAGTTATAAGACGTCATGTGGATAATTGCAATAGTCGCAGTTGTATTGATAGCCGGTCTCGCAATACTGTTAACAAGACTCGGCGGGGGTAAATTCCCCTGGCTTAAGTTTTATGTGCAGGGCAAGGAATCCGGCTTCATTTTTCACGAAATAAATCTGCTGCGAAAACTGGCTATCGAAAACCGCCTGGAAAACCCGCTCGCCCTTTTCTGGTCCATCAAACAGCTGGACAGATGCATAAAAGGAATGATCATCAAGGCCAGGGCCCAGCAGAGGGAAGATGATCCGGTTCACCAGGTCTTTCTGGCCAAGCTTTTCGACTTCAGAAAACGGGTGGAATTCAACCTGCCCAAGTATAAAATCGGTCTTACCACCACCCGGAAAATGCCCATGCACCAGAAAGTTAAGCTTACCCTGCCCGGGGGCGGAACTTTCGTGTCCAGTATTGTCGAAAATCTCCGGAAATATCTCGCAATTTCCTACCCTCAGGGCGGTAAAATGCCCCCCAATTTCAGCTGGAAAAATCAGAAAATAAATGTCTATTTCTGGCGTGCCGAAGATGCAGGGTACGTGTTTCAGTCCCATGTAATGAATGATTTTATCGACCAGAAATATCCGATTCTTCATATCGCCCATTCCGATAACCTGGTACGAAGTCAGAAACGCGGTTCCATCCGGGTCGATACCGACAGAAGCGCGCATCTTTTCGCCCTTCAAACCATTGAAAATGCCAACGAGGAGCTGGAAAAGACCGGCGGCCTGCGATGCAGGCTCATGGACATTTCCGAAGACGGAGCTGCCGCGCTCATCGGCGGCCGGGCAAAAGTCGGACTTCCCGTCAAGATACAGTTCGTTCTTGCCAAGGACACCCTTGTCATGTGCGGAATCGTAAAAGGCACCACGTTCAACCAGAAGAAAAACCAGTCATTACTGCATATACAGTCTGTTCCGCCGTCGCCCAAAGTCAAGAACAACATCCTTTCCTATGTCTATAACCTTTTCGGTGAAAGGGATGTGGAAGACAAACTGGCGGGCAGGAAGAGGCCTTCCGCCATACCCGCCAGCGGGCCGGTCCCGCGCAATACCGTTTCCGGCGGCACACCCGGTGCCGCGGGTGCGTCCGCCAACACTAATATTGCCGGAAAAACTTGAAATTATTGCGAACTAGTTTTATTATTAGCGTATACGTTTCCTAAAAAGAGGGTACAGCAATGAAAAAGCGAATTATGATCCTCATCGTTATGTTATGCCTAGCGGGCT